>JBDLWO010000061.1:0-6007 GCA_039804245.1 Bacteroidota bacterium | reverse complement strand
TATGACAGCGTCATTCTGCGACACACCGCACAGAAGCGCCCTGACTCCTGTAAATTCCCGATATACTTGTTCCCAGCAAAGAAATAGTAAGCGCTTCTGCATTCAGGTTATTTAACGTACTACTCAGATAGCAGATATAAGCCCCACGGAAAACCAGTCCCCCACTGTTGTATTCCCTCAACCCGGCCGCGGGCAGATACAGTTTGTTTCCAAAAGTAGTGCCGGAGGAATACCCGGTGGCACTGCTCTGCCACGTTCCAATTTTTGTCTGTGGATTATTGGCTATCACCGCCTCCCATATATCAACCGTAGGCACCCGGTATCCGGCGGGACAAGGGTCGAGAACCGTTTTTTCGTAATCTTTCCAGGAACCCGGGGCGGCGCCGTCCGGATAGGAAATCCAGCCTGACTGCGGGAGTTGGTTCGGGACAGTAGCGGAGGCTGGACCGGGAGCGCAGCGAGTCTTCCTCCCCCACTGCCAGTAATCGCCGTTGATCCGCCAGTCGGGGCTGAAGGGACCCGAAGGCGCACTCAGTGAACCGAGGTTGTAACAAGCGAATTTTTTCCAAATTCCGGGTCCGATATACGCCCCGCAGGAATCGAGCGATTCCACCAGTACCTCCAGCCGGCAGGACTGATTGCCAGCGGGCAGGTCGAATACCGCCAGACCGGGACCAGACGGCACACCTGAAACCAGGAACTGCAGAGTGCCGTCGCCCTCCGCGAGGTTGCCTTCGCTCAGACTGGCTGTGAGGCCGGTTACCTGATGCGAATAAATATTGGCGCCGTCGTAATGGCCTCCGTTCCCGCCAGTGTAATTCAGGGAAATTTCCACATTACTGGCGACGAGCGTTTCGGTGAACATCCCGCCTGTTACTGCTCCGGTACAATTGACCGATGCAACAGCCGGACGGCGGCAACCAGCCACCCTCCACACGGGAATGGCGCCCGTACCGGAATTCACCTCCACGCATCTGGTAGAGGTATTGAATATCATCAAACCGGTGGCGGGCTTCGAAATACTGTCGCGACCAGCGGAGGACAAGCGGGGAAGCAGAAAACCCGCATTGCTGCTTTTAACCTCCAGAACTGCCGATTTGTCGGGAGTGCCCTCCCCTATCAGCATCTGAGCGGTTAGCGGGTATATGATCAGGTGCTGAAGAAATATGGCGAAGGCCAGCGCAGGCCGGGTCATTTTTTTCATATTATGTAATTTTTAAATGTCATTCATGAATACACCGTACAGTTAAACCGAAATCACGACCGAATGTATAAACCCAGCTGGCATAAGCTCCCACGATAAAACCTGCTCCGTAGTACTGGTTAGTACCGGTGCTGCTCCAGTAAAATCCGGCAGACCCCCTGTTCTCGAGTTCTCCGTTGGTATGGAACCTCCATCCTGCGGCCTGGAGCATCAGAGCATCCCCGAAGAGGGTCCCAACAGTGTAATTAGTAGCCCCTGAAGTCCAGGTTCCGGTACGGATCGAGGCATTATTCGCCACCACTCCCTCCAGCTCAGCATTCGACGGAACACGGTAGAAGTCGGGACAAGGATCTTCACTTCCTTTGACTGTTTCCTGCCATGCTCCGTCCGGAGCGATATAGTTGACCCAGCCGGGTATCGGACCGGCGTTGGCATCGGCAGCCGACGGACTGGCAGGATTGGGTGCAACCGGATCCTTTGTGCCCCATTGCCAGTAGCCGCCGTTTTTATCCCACGACGGAGTGAACGGGTAATCAACCATATTCAGCGCGCCAAGATTATAGCAGGCGAACTGCTTCCAGACTCCCGGAGCAATGTATGCGCCGCACAGTATTTCACCGGCCACCTGCACCTGAAAATTGCAGTTTTTATCGCCCAGCTTCAGGTTGAAACGGGCGAACCCGCCGTTACCAGGAGTACCTGTGACAACAAACGTGAGCGTACCCGACCCTATTTCCAGAACTCCGGGGAGCAATGTAGCCGTCAGTCCGGGTACCGAGGTGGAAGTAAACTGCTTGAATGTGTATGCTCCCCCATTCCCACCAGTGTATGGCAATTTGATTACATTGTTGACAGAAGAAGGAATACCCGAAGTCAGAGAACCGATGAAGGTGGCGGCATTACATTGCAGCGCAGCGACTGCAGCCGATGGTGCATTGACAGGCAGATAAAGAATACATACTTTTCCGCCAATTGTCAGCTCAAAACGGGCAGTTCCTCCGGAATTGGTTATACCCGTTACTCTGAAAAAAAGAATACCCGCTCCTTCATTCAGGGTGCCGGGCGACAGACTGGCTGTAAGTCCTGTTACATCCATAGACTGAAGCTGTAGCCCTCCGAAAGCTCCCCCGTTTCCGCCTGAATAAGGCACATAAAGACCGATATTATTGTAGTGCCACGCTATCGGTAAAGAGGAAAAAGAGTACGAACCGCAATGCAAATCACTGACAATCGCATCCGGCAACCGGACCGGTACCGATACACTGCACGATTTTCCGGCAATTCTGACCATAAAACTGGCAATACCCGCGCTCGCGGGCGTACCTGTAATCCTGAAAGTCAGGGAGCTGTCGCCCTCGGCCAGATTACCGGTACTGGCAGCGGCAACAAGTCCGGAAACACCGGTGGAGTAAACACGAATTTCTTCATAAACCCCTCCGTTGCCACCGGTATAATGAATGACAAACGAGACATTTTGAGCGGGTTCCGATTTCACCAGACCGCCCAGAAGAAGCGGATTGGAGCAATCGAGCCCATCCAGTTTTCCGGCTCGGCAGACAGCCATCGTCCAGTCGGGAGAATCCGGTGTACCTACATTCACCTCCATACAATGCGTGGTGGCATTGTAAATCAAGAGTCCGGTAGCCGGCTGTTGAACAGCGTTTCGCTCGTTGGTACTCATGCGGGGAGGCAAAAAACCGCCGTTTTTTCCCTGTACCTCCAGTACCGCCGAACTGTCGGGAGCTGCGCCGCCTACCACAAACTGGGCCGTAGCGGGTGAAAAAGCGGCCAAGGCAGCAAGGATTAGCAGCGTAACATAAAAGCGTATTCTGTTATTCATATAGGTAAAGATTGAGCGTATGAATGAAAACTACAGACAGGTTATTCACTGATACAGCGGACAGAAAATCCGCTGTTGCGTGACAGGAGTACGGTAGAGGCAATACCATTTTCGGCGAAAAACGACCATGCGGACAAGTTATTCCCCTCGAAGCGGCTGCTGCTCCAGTAACAGGCGGCGTCGCCCCGGTTATCAGACTCGCCGTACGTCATACCGCGTTGTCCGGCAGCCGGCAGAAACAACCTGTCGCCCACCATCAGACCCGAGTTGTAATTGGAGGTGTTTTCTATCCACGTACCGGTGTAAGACAGCGGGTTGTTAGCAATGAGTTGATCCCAGTTTTCCTTCGTGGGCAGCCTGAATCCGTCGGGACAGGGGTCTTTCGTCGTTTTGGTCAGATCAGACCATGCATCGTCGGGAGCAACAACTGAGAGTGCTGGCCACCCCTGGATATTACCTTCATTCGTCTGGGTGGGTGTGGGTCCTGCGGGACCGGGTGCACTCAGCGGCAGATTACCCCACCTCCAGTAGCTGCCGACGATATTCCAGGCAGGAGCGAACGGATTGATACTGGTACTGCCGGCACCAAGATTGAAGCACATCCATTTTTTCCATACACCGGGTGCCAGAAAGGCGCCACATTCATTCACATCAGCCACCGTTAACAACAGAGAACAGGTTTCACCGCCAAATTCCAGATCGAACAGTGCATTCCCCGGAGCAGATGGAGTGCCGCTGACAGCAAAAGAAAGCAATCCAGTCCCTACAGATACATTTCCTGCTGTCAGGTGCGCGGTGAGGCCGGTCACCCCTCTGGAGGGCAAAAACAGTTCATCATATGCACCTCCGTTTCCACCTGAGTAAGAAAGTGAAAGTGATACGCCCTGCACAGCGATATAAGCGGCTGCGTTACCGGAGGTCACGAGGGCATTACAGTTCAGACTGGCGACCGAGGCACGCCGGCAGCCTGTTGACAGCCACTCGGGCCTGCTGGCCGATCCGGTGTTTATTTCGACACAATAATTGGACAGATTGTAAATCATCAGTCCCGGTGCCGGGAGTCTGATAGAATCGCGGTCGGCGGTCGTCATGCGCGGCAGCAAGAATCCCTTGTTGCCGTCCTGAAGAAGCAGAGCGGCCGAGTTGTCGGGAGGAGCGTTACCAATAACCGTTTGAGACAAAAGCGGAGCTGCATTAATCAGCAGCAGGCAGGCCGTGAACCAGCCTGACAATATTTGATTTTTCATTGAGCGCGTGTTTTCGTTTATCCCGGGGGGCAGGAGCAGCGTATTAACATATACTATATAACAATCATTTTTCTGGACAAAGTGCCGTATGGAGTTCTAAGTTGGCAGTAATACAGGCCGGGCGAGCCCATGGGTGGAATCAACTCCTGATTACGGCCGGCGGGACAATCGCGGGAGAACCTGTTGATTACGGTCCCATTCGAGCTGGTGAAGATCCATTCGACCGTACAGGAGCCGGGCAGTATGAAATCTACCACTGACGGGCCGCTGGCGGGGTTAGGCACATTCTGTCCCAGCCAGAGTCCATCGGTGCCAGACTGCACATCACTGGCAGAAGAAACGAGCGAACGGGCTATGGAAAACCGTGTTTCGTTCGGTGGCAGATCGAAGCCGGAGTACGACAGCGAGAAGCCGTTTACCGAAGTATTGACGAGCGGCAGTTCAGTCCACGGTCCGGCATCAGCTGCGAACAGACGTTTTTGTGGAATAGCAACCGGTTCGAGGCCGGCATCCCAGGAGAAAGACAGATTGCACAGCGAATTTGGCACAGGTTGCGACAACTTCCAGACAACAGGCAGCGCGGACAGACCTGCGGGAGCCACATTTGCTATCCGGAGCGAGAAACTGGAGGAATCGTTACTTTCGTTAGTGACAGACAGGTTCGATAGACCGCTGGTACATTTTGAAAAAAAGAGCGCCTCGGCGGCTGGCGGCACACCATACACCATATACGAGGCGGAGGAGTCGGCCATCCACACACTACCCGGATTCAGGGAGAGTGTGGCCGGCAGTTCCAGGCGGGCATTATCAAGGACAGTGAGACCGTCGGGCGCCTGAACGCGTTGATTTTCAGCGATCCAGACTCGTGCATTTCCGTACAACTTCAGAGACTGGCATTTTGCGACCGGGGGACCTGCCAGCATCAAAAACACAAGAGGGATAAACAGAGATATGCCGGGGAGTCGGGGCGGCGCTGCAGGCAGCATGAAGCAATCGGGCATTTGGAAACGAGATGATATGAGCGTGAGATAAATTTCTATCAGACAGGCGATACGTACACATCCGGGATTAAACGATAATAAGTTCCGCTAAAAGACAAAACCTTCCTACACTACCATATCTGATTCTGCATTATTCTGACAAAAATAGTGCCAAACACTATAAAGACGGATAATACCCCTTACATTATTGTATTCTACAAAAAAGTTCAAAAATGATTTGGTGGAAAGGAAACCTGATTATACCTTTGCGCCGCTGAATTCAAAAACAGCAACGGAGGAGTGCCAGAGTGGTTTAATGGAGCGGTCTTGAAAACCGTCGTACTGAAAGGTACCGGGAGTTCGAATCTCTCCTCCTCCGCTGACAGATTGTCCAGAAATGTCTTAAAGCGTGTAAATCAATGATTTACGCGCTTTTTTTATTGTTTTTCAGTCCTGTTTTGTCCGGGAATTTCCATCAAGTGGGTTGTTAACTGGGTTGCAATTCTGTTTTGCCAAAAAAATGCAACCCACTTGCCATACGAATTAGGACATAATAGGACTGATAATCAATAGGTTAAGTGTTGTTTTTCTGCATTGCATCGTTGTAATTTTGCACCAAGAAGTGGGGGGCTCAATTTCAAAATTTGATGCCTTATGTCATCCAGAAAAACAACCTTTTCTCTCGTCTTTTTCCTTAGCAAGTCGAGACCAAAGAAGAACGGCGAGTGCCCGCTTC
>JBDLWO010000060.1:0-15207 GCA_039804245.1 Bacteroidota bacterium | reverse complement strand
GCGTGTGGAGTTTTACATATTCCACACGCCTGTTTTTGACAAATCTGATGTGTGCAGGAACTTGAATTGAAATTTATTCGTTATAAATGCAAGTCAAACTGATCATACCCGTAATACCGTTCTACATTTTCTCTGTTTCTCACCAAAATTGAATTACATGACATTTAAAAAATTGTGTCTGCTGCTGGTTCTGGCAGTTTTCGCCGCGCTGAATGCTGGCGCACAGGGTATCAACTTCGAACATGGAACCTGGGATGAAATTCTTGCCAAAGCCGGAAAAGAGGGTAAACTTGTTTTCATGGATGCATATACTACATGGTGTGGTCCCTGCAAAATGATGAGCAAGAGCACATTTACAGATACCAGGGTTGGAGAGTTTTACAACAAGAACTTCATTTGTGCCAAAATTGATATGGAAAAGGGAGAGGGTCCTGCCCTGTCAGAACGCTATGGCGTACAGGCCTACCCTACACTGCTGTTCGTGAATGCGAGTGGCAATCTGGTACACAAGGGAGTAGGCTATATGGAGCCCAATGGTTTCATAGCTTTGGGTGAAAAGGCTCTTGACCCGGAATCACAACTCGATAATCTGGTTCGTCAGTTTGAGGCTGGTCGTTCAGATCTGCCGTTTGTGTTGAAACTGGTGGGCGCTCTGGAAAGTGCCAATGACCAGCGGGCGTCGGAGATAGGTTCAAAGGTTGTGTCTGAACTTGCTTCTTTCGATAATCCCGATGTTTATCCGTTGCTGCGTCAGTATGTGTCTGACCCGACCTCGCCTGCATTTGCATTTCTGGTAAAAAACAAATCGGTTGTATTTGAGGGTGAATCGGATGATGCTGTTAACAGTAGTGTCCTGGATATTTTCATGCGCTATTTTGCAGAACGTGATCTCGAAATGCCGGCTATGGAAGCGATCATGCTGAAATATTATCCGGAAGCCAGAGGAGAAATCCTGATGAAATTCAAGGCTTTCTGGTATGCCCAGCAGGAAGATCAGGAAGGTTTTCTGGAGGCTACCTCCCAGTGGCTGAATGCCTATCCTCCAGACAGTCCCGATTTTCTGAACCAGATTGCCTGGATGTTTCATCAGTTGGAGCCGGGAGAAAAATACCTGAAAAATGCGCTGAACTGGTCGCTCCAATCTGTAAAGCTTGAAGCCGGCTACAACAATCTGGATACGACAGCCTGGTTATATTCTGACCTGGGTGACAAGAAAAATGCCAAAAAATACGCCCAAAAAGCGATCGAGGCTGCCAAAAAAGCCGGAGAGGATTATACAGGAACACAGGAGTTGCTGGACAGTCTGAAGTAATTATTTCTGATTTACACATAGAGAGGGGTTCATCATTCGTGAATGATGAACCCCTCTGCTGTTTATTTCATGTATCGGGCAAAATCTTGCTCTCCTCAGAAGCGCCGCTTCTTTTTGCCTTTTTTCTCCCATTTATCGAAGCCGGCATCTTCGCGTTTGGGCTTTTTGTCTCTTTGCGGGGAGGCGTCGTCAACCCTTACCCGGCGGCCGTTTATTGTGAACTCCAGGAGGCCCTGACGTACTGCGTTGGCATATGCATGATCAATATCAAAGTGCATATAGGCCTTATTGAGGTCAATTTGTCCGATACTGCCACCTGGCACACCAAAACTGCGAGACAGGAATTTGAGGAAATCTTTCTTGTTGATACCATCCATTTCACCTACATTCAGGAACAACCGAGTCATTTGTCCGGATGCAGATGAAGCCTCGTCTCCTTTACGGCGCTCCCCTTTGGGTCTGATGTTGATATCCGGAGCATTTTTGTAGTACGAGAGGAATCGGTTGAATTCCACGCTGGCAAATCGGCGTATGAGTTCTTCCTTGTTCAGGTCTTTCAGTTCCTCTTCTATCCAGGGCATGAAAGGTTCTATTTCGGCATAGTGAACCTCCTGGTTGTGAATACCCCGAATGATCTGGTACAGCTGTTGTTCACAGACCTCCATACCTGTCGGGAGCGGGTGTTTGGTAAACTTTGCCTTGTTTTTGCGTTCTATCTGGGGAATCCTGTCTTCAAACTTGGGGGTGATGATAGAAATACTCACTCCGGTTTTGCCGGCACGGCCGGTACGACCGGCGCGGTGGGTATATATTTCGATTTCATCGGGGAGCCCGTAGTTGATAACGTGTGTGATTTCCTGTACGTCGAGGCCGCGGGCTGCAACATCGGTGGCGATCAGCAACTGGAGGTTTTTTTCGCGGAATCGCTGCATGACACGGTCGCGGTCGCCCTGGGCGAGGTCGCCGTGCAGTGCATCGGAATTGTAGCCGTCGCGTATCATCTGTTCTGCGATTTCCTTGGCTTCAATTTTGGTACGGCAGAATATAAGTCCGTAGATGCCCGGATTGGCGTCCACCACACGTTTCAGGGCTGCGTAACGGTCGTCGGCGCGGCACACATAGTAGCGGTGTTCGATGTTTTCGTTGGTCTGGTTGCGTCCGCCTACTGTGATTTCCTTTACATCATTCATGTAGGTGGAGGCGATACGGCGCACCTCCTCTGGCATAGTGGCCGAGAAGAGCCAGATCGAGTCTCTGTTTTCGCAGGCAGCGAGTATTTCATCAATAGCCTCCTTGAAGCCCATGTTGAGCATCTCGTCGGCTTCATCGAGTACGATACGTTCTACCGAATCGAGTTTGATAGCGCGCCTGTTCATCAGATCCATGAGTCGGCCGGGTGTTGCCACTACAATCTGGGCGCCCGCTTTGAGCTGGCGGATTTGACCTTCGATACCGGCGCCGCCATAAACGGCTACAACCTTGTATTGATGAGCGAATCGGGAATAGTTTTCGAGGTCGCTGGCTACCTGAACGCACAGTTCGCGGGTTGGGCACATGATGAGTGCCTGTACGCTGCGCGCTGACGGGTCAATTCGCTGAAGGAGTGGAAGGCCGAATGCGGCGGTTTTGCCGGTGCCTGTTTGGGCCAGTGCGATGAGGTCGGTGTCGCCTTCAAGCGCAACGGGAATGACGGCCTCCTGAATAGGAGTGGGCGTCTCGAAACCAAGCGCAGAGATACCCTGCATCAGGTTCTCGGCAAGGCCGAGCTGTTGGAAAGAATTCATAAAAAGTGTTGACTTTACATGGCCCCGGGACGGATTGACGGCATGACGAACGACTGCTGAATCTGATCCCGGAAACTACCCCCCAAATCCTGTAGATTACTGAGTCGCAAATAACTAGTCAACACTGCCCACTGCCAGTTACCGGTTACCTTTTACAGGCCCGGCCTGATGGATAAATGAAATTTTTAAAAAACTCCCGCAAAGATAGAATTTTCTTTGGAATATGCAACAATAAATGTGCTTGATTTGGTTTTTATTCCAAAACAAGCGTCAAATCCACCAAAAATTCTGAAAAAACCGCCGGTTATCTGAAGTTGACCAGTGACTGGAACAGGCCAAGGCCGTCGGTATTGGCTAGTACAGCTTCTGCGGCTCGTTCGGGGTGCGGCATCATTCCGAACACATTACGGTTGGCATTACAAATTCCTGCAATATTCCGGGATGCGCCGTTGGGGTTTGATCCCTCGCTTTCATTTCCGTTTTCATCACAGTAGCGGAACAGTACCTGGTCGTTTTTTTCCAGTTCATTCAGGGTGTTTTCGTCGGCGTAGTAGCGGCCTTCGGCGTGTGCGATGGGTATTTTCAGCGCCTGCTCCAGGTCGAGACCTGTAGTGACAGGAGAGTTGTTGGTGGCGGGTTTGATCCAGGTATTACTGCAGATGAACTTGAGGTTCTCGTTTCGGAGGAGTGCGCCGGGCAGCAGGCCGCTTTCACAGAGGATCTGGAAACCGTTGCAAACACCGAATACGAAGCCGCCTTCACTGGCGAAGGCTTTCACAGCGGTCATTACCGGCGAGAACTGTGCGATGGCGCCTGATCGGACATAATCACCATAAGAGAAACCGCCGGGCAGTACAATACAGTCTTCCTTTGGGTTGAAGCCGGAAGGAAGCGACGTTTCCTTGTGCCATATTTTGACCACATCCCTGTTCATGACTTCGCCGAGAACATGAACCATGTCGTCGTCACAATTGGAGCCCGGGAAAACTATTACGCCGAATTTCATAGCCTGAAGATAAATGCCTGATCAATGAGGGCGCAAAGGTAGGTAAAAAGTGTTTATACTTTTGTCTGAGCCGCTTCTTTGGGTGGTTTTTCCCCTTCAAACGCCATCATGCTCAGTGGGGCGAGCTGGATCGTGATGGAATTTTCCCGGCCGTGCGTTTTTTCTGCAGTGGAATCGAGGGCGCCGTTTGTAACGCCGCTTCCCCCGAACTGTTTGTCGTCGCTGTTCAGAATTTCAGTCCACTTTCCGGGATAAGGGACTCCGACAGTGTAGGTTTCGATCGTGTTCACGTTGAAGTGACAGACCACGAGCAGCATCGGATCTTCAGAGCCGCCTTTTCTGAGGTAAACAATTACCGAGTTGCCGATATCATCGCCGGAGATCCACTCAAAGCCTTCCGGGGAGAACGCGTGTTGCCAGCAGGATGCCCGGGAGGCGTATATATTATTGAGTGCTCTTACCCAGTTTTGCACACCCCGGTGATAATCATACTGGAGTAACTGCCATGGCACACCCAGATCGTGGCTCCACTCGGTGGTCTGACCTATTTCGCCACCCATGAAAAGCAGTTGATGTCCCGGATGCATCCACTGGTGACCGAGCAGGGCGCGCAGGTTGGCAAACTTCTGCCATTCGTCGCCGGGCATTTTATGTACCAGAGAACCTTTCATGTGTACCACTTCGTCGTGGCTGAGTGGCAGCATGAATTTTTCCGAGAACATATACACCATCGAGAAAGTGATTTCATTCTGGTGAAAGCGCCTGAAAATCATGGGTCTTTTGAAATACTGGAGTGCATCGTGCATCCAGCCCATCATCCATTTCTGGCCGAAACCGAGGCCGCCATCAAATGTGGGCCTGGTAACTCCGGGGAATGCCGTGCTTTCTTCGGCGATAGTTTCCACACCCGGGTAATTACTGTAAACGGCCTCATTGAAATCCTTCAGGAAGCTGACAGCCTCCAGATTTTCGCGGCCGCCGTATATATTGGGGATCCACTCCCCTTCCTTTCTGGAATAATCGTGGTACAGCATGGAAGCCACGGCATCTACGCGCAGCGCGTCTGCGTGATATTTGTCGAGCCAGAATAGCGAGTTGGAAATGAGAAAACTCCGGACTTCATTTCGGCCGTAATCAAATACATAACTGTTCCAGTCGGGGTGATAACCGCGCTTCATATCGGCGTATTCATACAGGTGAGTGCCGTCGAAGAAATACAGTCCGTGGATGTCGCCGGGAAAGTGAGAAGGTACCCAGTCGAGAATTACGCCTATTCCTTCTTCGTGAAAGCGGTCAATCAGATACATCAGATCTTCAGGGGAGCCGGAACGGCTGGTAGGAGCGAAGTATCCGGTCACCTGATATCCCCAGGAAGGGAAATAGGGGTGTTCCATGACAGGCATCAGTTCAACGTGAGTGAAGCCCATATCCTTCACGTACGGAACCAGATCGTCGGCCAGTTCGCGGAAGCTGAGCGAGCGATTTCCGTCGTGGCCGATTTTCTTCCAGGATCCCGGGTGTATTTCATAGACCGAGTACGGTTTTGGAGCGTTTGCCAGAGAGGTCCGATCGGCTATCCACTTTGTGTCTTTCCATTCGTAGTCGAAATCCCACACTACTGATGCCGTTTTGGGCGGAATTTCCCAGAAAAACGCGTAGGGATCACCCTTGTCGAGTGCAATGCCGGCGAATGTATCAATGTGATATTTGTATACAGTGCCTTTGCCCAAACCCGGAACAAACCCCTCCCATATTCCGCTGCTATCCCACCGGGGCAACAATACATGACTGTCGGGATTCCAGTTGTTGAAATCGCCTATCAGCGATACCCTTTTGGCGTTGGGCGCCCAGACAGAAAAGCACACACCCGTTTCACCCTCATGAGAGACGATATGGCTACCCATTTTTTCATAAAGGCGAAAATGTTTGCCGCTCTGGAAGAGTGTGATGTCGAAATCGGTGAGAAGAGAAAAGGGTTTGACCATAGCCGGAAATGCTTGAATATAAGGCGTAAGGTAAGGCAAAGAAATCAAGTACGTGAGATTATTGAAATACTGATATATCTTTACAGCCGATATTTACACGTGAAGCCATGACGGAGCATTTGCTGCAGGAAACGGAACAATACATCAGGGAGTTCTTTGCCGGGAATCTTTCTGAAAAATACTTCTTTCATAACCCCGAGCATACAGCTCAGACGGTGGCTGCCGCCAGAATACTTGGCGAAGGTTTCAAGTTGGGCGACCGCGATATGACCGTGCTGCTGCTTGCTACCTGGTTTCACGACTCCGGATATACCGATGGGTCTGAAGATCACGAGGAGAGAAGTTGCGGTCACGCCGAGCGTTTCCTGACAGGAAAAGTAAGCGCAGACGAACTTGATGACATAAAAGCGTGTATCAGGGCTACCAAGGTGCCACAGAGGCCGTTTTCTGTGCTGGAGCAGATAATCTGTGATGCAGACCTGAGTCATCTGGGTATGCAGTCGTACTGGGACAGAAACAGCAGGCTCCGGCAGGAGTTTGCCCTCACCAGGGATATCGTCATGAGCGATAATGAATGGGTTGATTTTGAGTTGAACTTCATGCTCACGCATGAGTATCACACAGTAGTGGCACAGGAGTTATTTAATAAACGAAAAGCAAAACACGTACAGTTGCTCCTCAAACAAAAGCGCCGGCTTAACCCGGACTCTGCTCCTTCAGTAGATGAAATTTCTCTCCTCGATGAAAAAGAGCGGGGAGGAGATATGAAAAAGGCCATTCGTGAAACAGAAAGTGAAATAAAAATGGCCAGAACCGGGCGGGGTGTTGAGACCATGTATCGCACCACTTACCGTACGCATACCAACCTGAGTGCCATGGCCGACAGCAAGGCGAATATCATGCTTTCGGTGAATGCGGTGGTTATTTCCATCCTTGTTTCCAATCTGTTCCCCCGTTTGCAGGAGAGCGATAAAGTAGATATCAATCTGCTTGTTCCGGTTATTTTGCTCACCTGTACCTGTCTTGGGTCCATGGTGTTTGCCACATTGGCTACAAGGCCCAAGATTACGGAGGGCAAGGTTACACGGGATGCCATCAAACAACGCAAGGCGAATCTCCTTTTTTTCGGTAACTTCCACAGTATGCCGCTGGAAGATTTTCAGTGGGGTGTGAACGAAATGCTATCTGATCCGGAATTTCTTTACAGTTCCATGAGCAGAGACCTGTATTTTCTCGGCATTGTTTTGGCGAAGAAATACCAGTACCTCAGCATCTGCTATAATATTTTCATGTACGGACTGATCACATCGGTGCTTGCATTCGGTGTTTTATTGGCAATATGAGCCAGAAACACGACTCTTTCACAAAAACTATCTGTTTTGCCTGTTATTTGAACCGGCAGACGCCATAAACAACAGCTTCCATGAAAAAGCCCGCTTTTCTCTTCGTATCTGCCCTGATTGTCATTTCCTGCAACAAGAGTGAAAAGTCTGCGGGCGGCCCGCCAACGGGCGGCAGCCTGGCAGTCAGCGCAGTAGAGGGTTTCATTACCCGCACTACCGAACTGGCAGAAAACGTAACGGCAGCCGGCGCACTTGTTCCGGCAGAGGAAACAGAGTTGCATCCGGAGGCCTCGGGCCGGGTAACCGCCATCAATCTTCCGGAAGGTCGTTCTGTGAAGCGGGGTGATTTGCTGCTCAAGATATTTGATGAAGACCTGAAGGCACAGCAAAAGAAGCTGGAAACCCAGCTGCGTCAGGCCGAGATTACCGAGCAGCGCCTGGGCGAATTGCTGAAGGTCAAAGGGGTGAGTCAGCAGGAGTACGATCTGGCTGCTCTGAACGTACAGACACTGAAGACCGACCTTGAGTTGGTGAGTATCAACATTTCGAAGACAGAGCTCCGTGCGCCTTACGATGGCGTGATCGGTCTTCGCAGGCTCAGTCCGGGCGCTTACGTAACGCCTTCAACCGTAGTTACCACGATTCGTGCCAGCAGTGGGCTGAAACTGGATTTCAGTATTCCGGAGAAATACAACCAGCTTATCAGGGTGGGTCAGGGAGTCAACTTCAGGGTAGAGGGAGACGCTCATGAGCACAGCGCTACAGTAATTGCCACAGAGCAGATGATTTCGGAGGATGCACGCAACCTGCTTGTGCGCGCCTCCGTGCGAGAGAGCCGCGGTTTGTTACCCGGGGCTTTTGCCGAGGTGAATCTGATCCTGAAAAACAAACCACAGGCACTGATGATACCTAATCAGGCTGTTATTCCGCAGGCGCGGGATAAAAAAGTAATACTCTGCAAAGACGGCAAAGCGAAATTCGTGACCGTTAAAACGGGAATCAGGCAGTCGGGAATGGTAGAAATACTGGATGGAATCCAGGCGGGGGATACGGTGTGTACCACAGGAGTATTATTCCTCCGCCCGGATTCTCCTGTAAAATTTTCGAAAGTTGACTGACGATCAGGCCTGAGCAGTAGGCGTTCCGAAGTTCATCGGGGGCAGTGACTGGTCGGGCTCGTTGATTTTGCCGAACTGCATTTCGTACTTCTGAACGTTTTCACGGAGTGCTGCGAGCAGTCGCTTGGCGTGTTCCGGCGTGATAACGATGCGCGATTTGACCTTCGCCTTGGGTACATTGGGCATCATGCGAATGAAGTCAATGACAAATTCGGCATTGGAGTGGGAGATGATAGCGAGATTGGAGTAAATACCTTCTGCTGTTTCATCGGAAATTTCGATGTTGATTGCCGGTTGACCGGGATTTTTTCCGTCAGACATTGGATTTCAAATTTATTATCAATTATCAGGAATCGAGGCGCGAAGGTACATGAATTTCCACAGAGGAATTTCCTGTTTGTTGCCCTAGACTGTTGAACGGGCGCATTTCTTCTCCGAGCCAGTTGCTCCACTCGTCTATCTGAATAATTTTTCTTGCCTGGCGGGTAGTCTTCCGACGCAGATAACTTAGCAAAATACGGGGAGACCTGCTCCAGAAAGGACGCTTTTTGTCTGAACTATGGATTGTCATGGCGAATACAGTTTATGAGGTGAACCGGATATTTGTCAAGCGATTGATTACAAATAACTTAACGGGGTTACACAGCAAATAGTTCGCCAATTTGATACAGTTTTGGTTAAACTTTGTCAAATTGTTGAAAAAAGGGATTATTTTTGAAAAGGCGGGATAAGCACTACCTTTGCGCCCGCCAGCATCAAAGAGTAATTGTCAAAAATCCCCGATAACGGTTAACGTCATGAGCGAAACACTTTCCATTGTTATTCCGGCCTATAATGAGGAGCGCACTATTCACCTTATACTCGACAAAGTGAAGCAGGTGGAGTTGATTGGCGGCCTTCAGAAGGAACTCATTATTACGAATGATTGTTCCAAAGATGATACGGAGGGAGCTATCCGGCGTTATATGGAGGCCAATCCCGCACTTAATATCCGCTATCTGAAGCATGAGGTAAATCAGGGGAAGGGCGCGGCTCTTCATACAGGAATCAAACATGCTTCCGGTAAATATACAGTCATTCAGGATGCAGATCTGGAGTACGATCCTGCTGAATACAACATCCTTATCAAGCCCATTCTGGATGGCTATGCCGATGTGGTGTTTGGCTCCCGTTTTATGGGTGGCAAACCGCACCGTATCCTGTTCTTCTGGCACAGTATCGGCAACAAGATGCTCACTTTCGTGTCCAACATGTTCACCAACCTGAATCTGACAGACATGGAAACGTGCTACAAGATGTTCCGCTCCGACATGCTCAAATCGCTGACACTACAGGAGAAACGGTTTGGCTTCGAGCCGGAGGTTACCGCCAGGATCAGTCGCATTCCCAACGTGCGCATTTATGAAGTGGGTATCTCGTATTATGGCCGCACGTATGCGGAGGGCAAGAAGATTGGAATGAAGGATGCCTTCAGGGCGATTTACTGCATTCTGAAATACAATATCTGGGCCCGTTAATGCTGCAGCCAGCCCTTGTTGACCTCATAAGACGGGAAATTGAAAACACCGGTGGTTCTGCCCGCGAACAGGTGCTGTCGCTGGCAGTACTCATGGAGCGCGCTTTTATTGAAGCTACCCGACAGGAGCAGATTGCCTTCAGTACGCTCTTCGCGCGGATTTCCTACGTCGGGCAGCGATTCGGATTTCCCGGGCACACTATTGAAAAGGTGCATCAGTTCAGGCTGGCCGCCCGGAAAGCCCGGAGTGGCGGGTTTGTATCCGGAGAAACGGTACTGCTGGGCAGAGAGGCCATCTCTCTGGCGCTGGACGCTCTTTCGTCGGTGGAGGAAACCACCCAGGTGTCGGAGCCGTTGCCACCCACTGGCCATGTATTGCGATACGAGCCGGGTTTCAATCTCCGGGTGCTGGCCCTCAGAGATATTCCAGAACAGAACATGATGGTGGTGGCTGAGGAGGAGCATCCCGGACGGGAAATGATGCTTCGTTACAATGTACCCTCCCGGAACGAGAATTTCATGCCTACCATACGCATCATTCGCCAGGTATTCGGGTTCCCTGTCACGCTTCAACTGCTCGATGTGGAAGAAGACGAATCCGGGGCGCTGGTGCCGGCGGGGATTGTGGCAGAGCCCGATTACCTGATGGATGTGTCGGCCATTTCCGAATGTTTCGGAGAACATGGCCCCGATCCTTATGCGTTCCTGGTAAAAAAATTCATGCCGCGCGAGACCACGGATGCCATTCTGCTTGGAAATATTGCCAATCTCTTCCTCGACCGCCTGCTGAATGAACCGGATTCCGAGTGGCAAAAGCTGTTCACAGAGTCGTTCAGGCAGTACCCTTTTGTGTATGCCCCGATGCCTGATTCGCAGGTAAAAGAAATTGCAGACAAGTCGCAAAAACATTTCGTGAATCTCAGGGCCATGGCAACAGATGGTTTTGCACGACAGGATATTGACCCCGCGGCCAGTTTCCTGGAGCCCTCGTTTTTCAGCAGTCTGTACGGTATTCAGGGGCGTCTTGATCTTTTTTACCGGAGTGGAAATCAGTCGGCCATTGTCGAACTGAAAAGCGGCAAGCCATTCAAACCTAACAGTTACGGTATCGCGCGGAGCCACTTCACCCAAACGCTGCTCTACGATCTTCTGGTGCGATCCGTATTCGGAAAGAGAATTGATCCGGTAAAATATATTCTTTATTCGGGGGAGGATATCAATCAGCTTCGCTTCGCACCGACCATAGGGCCCGAGCAGATGGAAGCCATACAAGTGCGCAATCAGCTGGTAGCGATAGAGCGGATGCTGACAAAGGTTATGCCCGGAGATATGTCTGTCCCGGTGTTTGGAAAGCTGAAGAGTACGGGCAAGGCAGGATTTACGGATCGCGACTACGGCCGTTTTGAACGGGCGTACAGTCAGTTAAACACTACCGAAAAGAAGTACTTCAACGCATTCTGCGGTTTCATTGCGCGGGAGCAGTGGCTCGCGCGCGTGGGTGAGGAGAGCAGCGATACATTGAACGGAAATGCCAGTTTGTGGAGAAACTCCATGGATGAAAAAATGCAGCAGTTCAGCATGTTAAGTCATCTGGAGATACTGGAAAACCGTGCAGATCAGGAAGAGCCTTCAATTATTTTCAAAAAAACACCCCGCACCAATGATTTATCCAACTTCAGAACGGGTGATATTGCGGTTTTGTACCCGGCTGTCAGCGAAAAGGACACGGTCTTGCAGCATCAGGTGGTCCGCTGTACTATTGTCAGAATTGAAAAAGATCAGATAGAAGTACAATTGCGTTACCGGCAGAAAAATCTGAAGACATTTGAGACCCGGGGTTTCTGGTGTCTGGAGCCGGATATGATGGATTCCGGATTCGTGGCGATGTACAGAAATCTGATGGAATGGGCCGAAGCGCCCCCTCAGGTCAGATCGCGTGTGATGGGCGTTGCTGTAAAAACGCCCCCGGATAGTCGTGAAGCACCCGATGGCATAGTACAGAAAATAATGGAGGCGCCGGGCTTCTTCCTCCTGTGGGGCCCACCGGGTACCGGAAAAACCAGCGTGGTACTGCGCGACCTCTCAGCCTGGATATTGAATCAAACGGATGAAAATCTGTTGTTGCTTGCTTATACCAACAGGGCGGTAGATGAAATCTGTGAGGCCCTGGAGAGCATTGGCCCTGAAGTGCGCAGTCATTATCTGCGAATAGGAAGCCGCCATGCCACCGCTGCCCGTTTCAGGGACCAATTGCTGACGTCGAGGACAGCGGACAGCAAGAGTCGGGCAGAATTGCTGAAGGTACTGGAAAGCCACCGGATATTTGTGAGTACGGTTGCCTCCTTTGGCCAGCAGGAGGCACTACTGAAACTTAAAAAATTTCACCGATTAGTGATTGATGAGGCTTCCCAGATACTGGAACCACAGCTGACGGGTCTGCTCACCCATTTTGAGCACTTCACACTGATCGGCGACCACCGGCAGTTGCCCGCCGTAACGGCACAGCGCCCGGAAAATACAATTGTAAACGATACCGATCTGAACGAAATGGGACTCACCGATCTGCGCGACTCCTATTTTGAGCGGCTGTACAGGCTCTGTTTGCGAAACAACTGGTACTGGGCGTACGATCAGCTGGATAAACAGGGGCGAATGCACGACGAGATCATGCAGTTTCCCGGGAAATGGTTTTACAACGGAACCCTCCGGGTATTTGATCCACAGAAACAGCAGATTACACTCCCTGTACCAAAGCACGCGGTATCAGAAAACAAGCTGGGCGACTTGCTGAGCACACGCAGGGTGGTTTTTTTGCCGGTAAAACCCGATGGCAGAACAACCGTTGTGCAAAAAACCAGCAGGGAGGAAGCGCTTTTATGCGCGCGCATCACGGTGTTTTTCAAAGACTGGTGGAAACAGGAAAAGCGGACCTGGTATCCTGATAAAACACTCGGCATCATAACCCCCTGGAGAGCACAGATTGCACAGATACAGTCGGCACTTGCAGAGGCTGGCATCAAACCCGGCGAAGTGACTATTGATACCGTGGAGCGCTATCAGGGTGGCGCGCGCGATGTAATTATTGTTTCCACCTGTGCAAACAGCGAATGGCAGCTTGCCTCGTTGGTCAGCCTGAGTACAGAGGGCGTTGACCGAAAACTGAACGTCGCGCTCACGCGGGCACGCGAACACCTGATCATGCTCGGCAATCCGGATGTTTTGAGTAAAGATGAACGGTACAGGGCATTTATGGATTTATACGGACCCGACGAGATCTGATCCCGGAACTCTGTGGACACATGACACACACACTGAACACAAAATAAAATTTCTCAACAATGAACACGACCAAAATCACTATTCAGGCGGTTGTTGCTGCCGACAGACAGAAAGTCTGGGCCTGTTACACGCAACCTGAACATATTACGAAGTGGAATTTTGCAACAGACACATGGCATTGTCCCGCAGCGTCAAACGACATGCGGGTTGGCGGAAAGTATCTGGCGAGAATGGAGGCGAAAGACGGCAGTTTTGCGTTTGACTTCGAGGCTGTTTACAATGAAATCGTTGACGGTGAAAAATTCACCTATACAATGCCGGATAACAGAGTGGTTCAGGTATCTTTTGAACAAACAGATGACAAAACCCTGGTAACCCTGATCTTTGATCCTGAAAACGAAAACCCGGTGGATCTGCAGCGCAGCGGGTGGCAGTCAATACTCGACAACTTCAGGAAATACACAGAACAGAATTGAAATTTATTTCCGGATATTTCAACTCCCGGACTGGCATCCTTGTATTTATTCCCTCCACTATTCGCTCAGTTTCCCTGAAATGCATCTTGCCTTTTTACGGGTTGTACATGATTGGTATGGCCCATTTCCCGCCAATGAAATCAGGTACCCCCTTCAGGTTGCAAGTTCTTTGAGCACTGGCCGCATTATTTTTTTCATAACAGACTGATTTTGTGCATTGCTGTACTGGAGGTTACTACTATACATAATAGTAACTACTTGTAAAAGTAAAGTATTGGAACTACGTTTGTGGTTCAAATTATAAAACACAGAAACATGAAATTATTGGAACCGGTAAACCTGGGCAATATGGCGCTCAAAAACAGCATGGCAATGGCCCCGATGACACGCTCCCGTGCCGGTATAGATGGAGTGCCGGGAGATTCAACAGTACTGTATTATACGCAAAGAGCAAGTGCAGGACTCATTATCAGCGAGGCAATCAATATCAGCAGACAGGCTACAGGCAGCCCTCTGACACCTGGAATTTACACACAGGATCAAATCAATGCATGGAAAAAAATTACCCGTGCTGTACATGAGAAGGGAGGTGTCATGTATGCTCAGCTTTGGCATACAGGGCGAGTAGGTCATTCACTGGTAAAGAATGGAGAAATACCGGTTGCGCCATCGGCCATATCCATCAAGGGTCAACAGCACTTCACCATGGAGGGTATGAAGGACTATGAGACGCCCCGGGAATTGACCATTGAAGGGATACGTCAGATCATATCTGACTTCAGACAGGCCGCTATTCGTGCTATGGAGGCCGGTTTTGATGGTGTTGAGCTGCATGCGGCTTTCGGATATCTGCCCAATCAGTTTTTGGCCGAGAGTTCCAACTTGCGAACAGACGAATACGGCGGAAGTCACGAAAACCGCAACCGTTTTGTTCTGGAGGTGATGAAAGAGATAATTAGTGCCATTGGAGAAAACAAGGCAGCTGTCCGGTTGTCTCCGACGAGTACTTACAACAACATAATACATCAGCAACCAGTCGGGCAGTTCACCTTGCTGATCGAAGAGCTGAATCGCCTGCCTTTGTCTTACATTCATCTGATGAAGGTGCCCTTCCCCGCAGAGCAGTTTCCGCAATATCCGACTGATGTGATTGAGTCACCTGGAAAACTTTCGGCACATCCGGTGATAGCCAATTGCGGATATGATCGCGAAACAGGAGAAGCAGAACTTCAGAGAGGAATAGCCCGGATGATTTCCTACGGCACGCTGTTTTTGGCGAATCCTGATTTGCCGAGGCGATTTGAGTTGAATGCAGAATTGAACCAGGCTGACAGGGCTACCATGTATGGCGGAAAAGATCAGGGTTATATTGATTATCCGTTTTTAAC
>JBDLWO010000059.1:0-7021 GCA_039804245.1 Bacteroidota bacterium | reverse complement strand
AGCCCGCATAAGGGGCTCCAGATGATATCTGCTGCCCTTCCATGGTGGGCGAGTAGTAGTTATATGAACTGTCCATAACAGAAGGCAGCCAGGTAAAACCCAGGTCATCGGAGGTGAAGATATATCTGTAATTACCCTCCGGATCGAATACCGACAGATTCCAGTCATCGTTTGAATTGTTGTTCAACGCAAACAGGATATCCTTGAATACAAATCCATACAGCGTATGCGGACTGCTCATTGGCTGATCATTGATCAGTATTCCGTTTTCGCTGTACAGGGATACACCATCGTTTCTCAACAGATAAAACTGGTCGTTCTGGTGACAAACAAGTGCTCTGACCGATGGATAATCAATCAAAACCGGAAGGTTTGACAATTCGCCGGCAAGCGACAGTCGCATGCACTCCTGCTCGGTCAGTGAGCTGGTGAAGCTGGAAAAGAACAGCAGGTTGCCTGTACGTGGATTGACATCATAGAGATTGCCAATTCCGCTGCTGTAAACGCTGCCCAATTTTATCACTTTTTCCCACTGTAGCTGCCAGTCGCGGTACAAACGGAAAACAAGGGTGTCGGACCAGGCGTAGTTGACACGCTCAGCCATGTAGGTGTAGCTGCCCTGCTGGCCGGGCAGACTGAATGTCCGGAGCATAAACCCGCTGAGTGGTGTAGTTGTCTGCACTTCGAGCTGACTGCCGAGCATGAGGCCCTGGTATCCCTGTCCAGTAACTTCCAGCGCATTGATCCTGTTCCCGGGCGAGCAAAACAGCCTGACAATCTGCCGGTCATATAACACTTTGTCGAGATCACCCCCGCTGGTATAACGAAAAAGGGCATATTGTCCTGTTTCACGTGAGACGGCAGGAAGAATGATATTATTTTGCTGATCCACTATAATATGTGTTCCGTAACCGGGATCGCTTATCCATTCGGGCTCAAGCGGCCTGGTCCACTGCCAGTCACCGGCTTTGCTGTACTTGAACAGGGTTGTTCGGGTGGGTGTGTAAGGCGGCAGACTGGCCAGCGGCGATCTGTTTTCGGTCAAAAGGACAATCAGATCTCCGTTGCGGTCAACCAGGTGGTGCATGGAGCTGGCAAAGCTGGTGCTGTCGCCATTGAAGCTGTCCTGCCAGTTCGTTTCCCCTGTTCCCGGGTGAAAGGATTCGGTAAACCAGCGATGCTCGGTGTAGGGAATAATCTGCGGGTATTTCTTCGACCGGAATGTACCCGCCAGAATAACCTGCTGCGGATCTGTCATCAGTGCATTGTTGCCGGCAAACAACTCCCCCGGTGGAACGCTTGTTTCATGGCTCCAGATTTCATCAAGGGTGGTCACCGAAATAGCCTTTACCGCCGCACTGCCGGTCTGCGGTACCGCTCCGCTCATCAGGTATTTATCGTCAAACTGCTCAAAACCATAGGGAACAAATCCGCCCGGATGGGTAATCTGCCTGTTCCTGATCAACACACCGGTTTCACTCAGCTCGCTGATAAATCCGCACGGAGCACTCGCTACCGACCGGTCAATGCCGCTGATCAACAGGGTATTGTCTGCTGTGTAGATGGCACTGTTACACTCCAGTACCGCGTTTTTGGGTGAAACATACAAATATCGGGCGTAATCGGCAGCGTCCACATCCAGTACGATGACCTGATCGGGGCCGAAAAGTCCGAAATTGGCAATGATCCAGGTATGGCCATTGAAACCGTGATAAACCTTCACCGGTGTTCCATAAAAGTAGTATTGAAGTAACGCCTTGGATGTATCCGGCAGAAACTGCAGGGAGACGGGCGTGGTTTCGTCGGTGGATATCTTTGGATTGACCCGCCGGAAGTAATATCCCGGATTGCTCTCGGTACCCCAGATGGTATATACAAAATTGCCGTCGTAATCATGGGTGGTTTTCAATGCGAATGCACCACCCGAAACGGATTGACCTACTCCCGAAATGGCCTCCTGCTGAAAGAGCACCCCATCCGGACTGTAAGCATGTATGTAGGTGGTATTCGTCAGCTCTGACTCGATATGCCGGGTAAAGGTGACATACAAATTGGATTCATCGTCGAGAAATGCATGGTAATCATCTGTTCCGAACCACTGATCGGGCAAAGTACAGGCCGTTATTTCCCTGTCCCACAACAGATTGCCATCTTTGCCGAGTTTGAAGGCATACAGACCCGCGTGCTGATGATAATAATTGGAACGGGCATATCCGACCACTACCACTTCATCGTCGCGACTGACAAACAGGTTGAGTGGCAGATCGTAACCCACCCCGCGGTCGGTACTGTACCTGAAAGTCCACTGCAATACGCCATCAGGCGACAACTTTCTGATCAGGACATCGGAAAAGGAGGAGTCTTTTTCTGTACCCCCCGCCAGAATGACATTCCCGTCGCGGTCGCGGGCAGCGTGTGTAAGTGTATCACGACTGGTGTTGTCGCGCATACCAAAACTTCTTTTCCACTCCGGAGCAACCGGAATTTCCTGCTGTGCGACTGCTTTACTGCATAAAAACAGCAAGATCCAGACTATTCTGCTCATTTTTCAAAGTTTGACGGTTCCATTTTCCAATTTCAGTACACCTCTCGGACACACTGCCGAGCATACGCCGCAACCCACACAACTGGCCCGAACGATATCTTCACCCCGTTGTGCATAGCTTTTTACGTCAATTCCCATTTCGCAGTATTCCGAGCAGTTGCCGCAGGAAATACACTGTCCGCCATTGGTGGTGATCCGGAACCGCGACCACCGCCGCTGAATAATTCCCATAATGGCCGCCTGCGGACAACCGAACCGGCACCACACCCTGCTGCCGAGGATGGGGTAAAATCCGGTGCCAATTACCCCGGAAAACAGGGAACCAATAACAAATGAGTATGTTTTGGAAAACAGCAGGGAATAATGGCCCAGTATGCCTCCCTGTTTCCAGGAGTTCAGCCAGAGCAACAGGGTGACCAGCACGATGAAAATGAGCACACTGTGTATCATCCAGCGCTCCAGCTTCCATGCTTTCAGTGACTTGTCTGACAGAGAACGGTATGGATCTCCGGCGGTCTCGGCCAGCGCCCCGCAGCCGCATACCCACGAGCAATACCACCGCTTGCCGAAATACCAGGTTAGCAGGGGCACAGCGATAAAGCTCATAATCGCACCCCAGAATACCAGGAATACGCCCGTGTGCGCATAACTGCCCGTCAGCCACTCCATATTGTCAGGAAACAGATATTCGTATTTCAGAGGCCAGAAGTAGGTAAAATAATACTCCGGCTGGTTCATGGCCATCATCCATGCCGGTATCATAAAACTGAATACCAGCTGGAAAAACATCACAGAAATGGTTCTCCACTGCTGATATGCGTTACCTCTGTACCTGTACATAAACCGGACACCCATCACCAGCACGAGTGCCGTGTAGCTGAAGCCGTACAGGAACCACTGATCAGACGGACGACCCCGCATCAGGTAGCTCAGCGGATCAAGCAGACCGATCAGTCCGGACAGCGGGGCCGGATACCAGTACAGACAGATGTAAAACCCGGAAATGAACACGCCTGTCATCCAGCCAGCCACACTGCGTTTGTACCAGAGTGCTCCTGCGGTAAGTCCGGCCAGTGTAGCCAGTACAACAAGCGTAATCTGCAAGGCCGGGTGGGTATTCAGTGAAAGCAGGAGGCTCAATACCGCCAGGCTGCAGCAGGCAAGGGCTGCTTTCTGAAGGGGCCTCATACCATACGGGGGCGCCTGAGCAAGCGACAGACTTTCGTCCGGATGCGTATTCATGGTTTTTCGGCTGTTTGATGTTGAAAAGATGCAGCGATTTCTGCCTCATACCGGCGGGAGAATTCCGGATCAAAATTGGCACGCTGTAATCCGGCCAGTACGTTTGTAATGTGCGCTCTTTCGCCGATCCACTGTTCGCACACCTGTTGCCTGTAGCGGATTCCCATGGTCTGAATCCCGGCGACGACGCCCGTTGCAGTTTCATAGTTGATTCTCACCGATTTCCTGCCCGACCTGTGTTCCCAGTACAGACTCCGCATGTCATCGGGGGTAATAGCAGGAACGCAACCGTAAATCTGGTATTCAGTATCAAAAAAACGGGCTGAATTGTACCATATTCCCTGTATGTAAGGAACAGGGCCGCCGCATATATTCCTGGCAGCCACCTCCCCCATCGCACGGGCTGTGTACCAGAGAGGTTCAACAGCGCGTCTCGCGGGCGCGGGTGCGCGCAGCTGGGCGCAGTCGCCCGCAGCGTAAATACCGGCAACAGAAGTAGCCAGGTTCTCGTCCACCAGGATTCCGCGGTCGGTTTCAATTCCTGTACCTGCCAGGAACCCGACCGCCGGGGATACCCCGATGGTGATTCCAGCCAACTCGCAGGGAATTTCGTCGTCGTCTGTTGTCACAACTGATGTAACGCGGTTTTCACCTTTGATTTCCTTTAAAGCAGTATTCAGCCGGAGATCAGCGCCGTGTTCCCGGATGATACGGGCAACCATATTGCTTTCTTCCGGCGTGATCTGTTTTGACATAAAACCCGTTTCCCTGACGAGAAACGTCACACGGATATTCCTTGAAAGAAGCATTTCAACCAGTTCGATACCGGTAAGACCTCCTCCGACTACCACCGCATGGCGGGTGGATTTGACGTAATGTTCGAGAGTATCCAGGTCATTCAGGTGATATAAATGCTGTACGCCCGGCAACCCTTCCCCCGGTACGCCTGATTTTGCCGGTAGGGAGCCGGTGGCCACTATGAGTCTGTCGTAGGAAACTGCTGCTCCGTTATCCAGCAGCACTAGCCTGTTGGCGGGTTGCACCTCCCGAACGCGGGCACACACGCGCCCGATCCGGTTCTTGTCCCAGAACCATTCTTCGTACAGATGCGTACTTTCCTGCTTCAGCTGTCCCATGAAAACATACATCAGGGCAGTCCGTGAAAACGGCTGCATGGTTTCATCGGAAATCATGGTAATCCGGTGGTCACTCAGCTTTCTGATATGCCGCGCAGCGGTGACTCCTGCTATTCCGTTTCCGATGATAACGATGTGCATAGTCAGGGCAGCAGGTTCCAGGCCTCCCCCCGCTGCGTCCATGGACTGTAGAGTGTAAACCTGACAATACCGTATCGCTTTGAATAGATGCAGGTTTCCCCGTTTCCGTCGAAGGCCATTGCGCGGTTATCCACCAGTACATTCAGACGCGGATAGGTGGCGCCGAGTTGTTCATAATCCACGGTGTATGCCTCTCTGCGGCACGAGCAGTAACCAAGCGAGGTTTTCCATCCTTCAATCTGCAGGTAATCGCTGTTGAACTCATTCAGGGGCAGTCGCCAGTCGTCGGTCCGGTATCCCACCAGGCGGGAACTCAGGAAGTCTTTGCCTGGTTCTGTTACACGCAGGGTATCATTATCAAAATTCAGATAAAACTCGAATACCTGGTCTTTGGTGTAGGCAAACCAGGGAGATTCGGGTTCAGAGCCGACATATTTCATGGATTCCCGGATGAGAAATCCATTGGCATCCTGACCAACGACTTCCCAGATCAGGGTATCGGTGGTGTAGTGGAATATATTGTTATTGGCAAAGTACTCCTCTCCAAGCAGTCCCAGGTACTTGCTTTTCTGCCCCACTGC
This sequence comes from Bacteroidota bacterium, assembly GCA_039804245.1. Taxonomy (GTDB): domain Bacteria; phylum Bacteroidota; class Bacteroidia; order Chitinophagales; family Saprospiraceae; genus M3007. The sequence continues at coordinate 1,376 of JBDLWO010000059.1, read as the reverse complement.
CATAGAATCAAAACGAATCCTGTCGGGTGATTCCACAGGGGTATCTCCGCCCCTGATGTGTTCTTTTTTACACGAATAAAGAGAGGTGGCAAGCAAGGTTGCCACCGAAACAAACAGGATTCCGGGTGTTCTATTCATTTACTGCAGCACAATTTTACCGGAGTCTTTCCTGCCAGCGGCCTGTACTGACCACAGGTAAACTCCCTTTGAGAGTTCCTGCAGGTCGAGTGACGCCTGAGTACCTCTGAATTGTTTTTGTCTGATGAGAATTCCTTTCAGGTCATACAGTGAAAAAACAACATCTCCCTTCCAGGTCTCATCCAGGTCTAGACGGATAAAATCGGTTGCGGGGTTGGGTGTAACCCGCACTTTATTTGATGCGGTGGGCTCGCCGGCGGCAGAAGCCGGGGAGAATGAAGCAGTGAACATACCGTTTCCATGCGTGGCAGCCACAACCAGGCCGTCAGACGGACGGGATTCCACATAGCTGACAACAGTGCTTCCGATAGCGTCAGGCCCTTCCTGCACCCATTGTGTACCTGGCTGACCAGTGGCGTGCAGCAGCAGGGTATCTGCGCTGTACAAGCCCACACTGGTACCACAGAAGTATTTTGTTTTACCGTTTGGTTGCGGCAGAATGTTTACCCAGCGAATGGAGGGGGCATTTCCGGAGCCACCCACGGCTGCTTCGAGATTGCCGCCCACTTTTTTCCAGGTAGTTCCACCATCTTCACTCAGATAAAGACTGTAGATGTTATAGTTGGAATAAACTACAACGATTCGGTCGGCATTGCGCGGATCAACAGCGATACAGTTGACGTTGGCAGCATTGTTGGTCAGGGGAGATGTCAGGGTGGTGAATGAAGGAGTTCCCTGATGTGCATTGTCAATGCGGAAAAGCTTGTTATTGCTGGTTCCGAGATAAACGCGGTTTTGTGGATTGGTCTGGGAAACAGACACCGCGGAGAATTCACCGGCGGTCAGTGTGTCGGGGAACTGAACCCATCCCTGCGCGAGAGTATCCCATTCGCCGGTGAGTGCGATGCTTCCAAGTTGATTCTGGCGGTAAAACTTGCGGCCTGCGGGCAGATACAGCACATTGGCATCGTTTGGATCCATGGCAAGCGGGTTGATAAACATGTAATCGCTTTTGGCAGGGCCCACGGGATCTATACGCCGGAATGCCTGTACATTGCCCTGGGCGTCCATTTTAACCTTGGCTACCCTTCCCTGCTGTATGGACAGCACATAGAACTCCTTGTTGGGAGCTACCGCTCCGAAAGCGCCATCGCCGTTCACCGTTTGCTTCCAGGAAGCATTCGGATTGGCAGAATTGACAAAGAAATTGCCATTGTCCTGCAAACCACCCAGAAGGG
>JBDLWO010000058.1:0-6426 GCA_039804245.1 Bacteroidota bacterium | reverse complement strand
TGGCTGCTCCTGTTGAGGCTTATCGCCGTTGAAATTTTCAAAAAAATTAAAACACCATGAATATGCGACACCTTTTTATCCTGCTTGGACTGTTCATCTCATTCAGCGCTTCTTCCCAGGTGATGACCGAAGAGAAACTGAAAGTAGTATTCCAGCTCACCTCCAGCGACACACTGGTTCACAAGGCATTAGTGAAGCAGTTGAACAACCTGCTGACGGCGGCTCCCAATGTACGGGCAGAGGTGGTGTGCCACAACAATGGCATCAGTTTCCTTCAGTCTGCCCTGACGAAACACGCTGCCGGGATCAGCGAACTCGCAGCCAAAGGAATTGATTTTGTGGCATGTGAAAATACCCTGCGCGAACGCAAAATCAAAAAAGAAGACCTTGTTGATGATATCCGTACTGTTCCTGCCGGGCTGGTGGAAATCATTCTGAAGCAGAAGGACAACTGGGCCTACATCAAGGCAGGTTTCTAGATTTTATGCCTTTAAACGGGCAATTACGGTTTTGTTACCCTTCACCTGTTGGTCCATCAACACTTCTACATGGGTGTTGATGGGCAGGTAAAGGTCAACCCGGGAGCCGAATTTGATGAAACCCATTTCTTCGCCCTGATAAACCTCCTCGCCTTTTTGTAAATACCATTTGATTCGTTTGGCCAGAGCGCCTGCTATCTGGCGCATGAGTACCTCCGTATTGCCAAGGTCATAAACTATGGTGGTACGTTCGTTTTCGGTGCTGCTTTTGGGGTGCCAGGCTACGAGGTATTTGCCGGGGTGGTACTTGAAATAAGCGACAAGACCAGTGACAGGGTTTCGGTTCACATGTACATTGAATGGCGACATGAAAATAGATACCTGCAGGCGGCGGTCGTTGAAATATTCTGTTTCTGTGACTTCTTCAATGACACACACACGGCCATCGGCGGGTGCGTATACCAGTCCTTTGTCAACGACAGGGATGACCCTGACCGGATCGCGGAAAAACTGTACAATTATACCGTAAAAGACAGCAGAAATTACCAGAATCGGCCAGAAGGCGGCGGGTAAATAATGGTAAACAGCAAGATTCAGCAGGGAGAGCAGCAGGGCGAATACGGCCAGCATAACGTGGCCTTCGCGGTGTAGGCGAAAGGACATTTCAGAAGAAAATTGATTGATGCGGGGGTAAAGGTAGGAAAAAGCCTGCAATTACGTTCAAATGCTGCTTTCCAACTCTTTTTCCAATTCTTTCAGTCGGTTGTCGAGCAGATTATAATGCTCGTTGTAGCGCGCAATCTGCGTTTCCTCATTGGCGAGCATGGCATTAAGTTCGGTAAAATTTTCGGCAATTCGGCCTTTTATTACCTTTACATAGCTACGGAGTTTGGTTTCGAGTGCTTCCTGCATGGATGTGCGCCCGCGTGCAATTTCTGCTTTGTAGCCGTTTACGAGTTTTCGCCGTTGAATTCCGGCGGTAATTCCTGCAAACAGAATACCTATTCCCGTCAGTACACCTCCTGTAATATCAAGAACAGAGATATTGGTGACTGCTGCCAGTACGATACCGATAACAGCTGCACCGCTGCCTGCTGCAATATTGGGCGATACAGCAGCGTCTTTTGGAAAGAGACTGTCTGCGGTAAAGTTTTCGGAGCGGGCCATGAAGCGCCCAAAGGTTTCCTGCAGTTCTTTCAGTGTAGCTGAACGGCGTTCAGCGATGGTTTCAAAAATATAGGAATCGCCCTTAACCACCGTATCACTGCTTTTTATTTTAAGGTCTATCATTTTGGCCATCTGCTGAATGGAATCTGCCAGGTCAACTACTCCCTCGTTCAGCTTATTGCGCAATTCGGCATTAAACATCAATTCAAGTTTCTGCGAAAGCTCGTTGAGCCAATCGCTGATAGACGCCTGTTTGCTGAAAATCCCCATAACAGATCGTTTAAGCAGCGACGGGAATGATAACCCGTTGGACAATTCCCGTCCGACTGCATCTGTAATACGATCGTATCCGTTGAGCAGATTTTCTATCAGCAGATTGACATGGTGATTGGATTTGTTCTCCTGTCCATCGAGCGTACTTCTGATGTCATCTCTGAAGAAGACATCACGTTGGTATTGTTCGGTGCGGGTATCCAGATCGGTGCGGATCCGCTGCAGGATATTACAGGATGTATTGAGGTTATTCCGGAGTTTCAGTGCTGCTCCCCGTCCGCCAGTTACGTGTGTGCGTGTGTAGTCGCGCACGGAGGAAAAGTTGCTGCGATCGAAATGACCTTCCAATTCATCTTTTGCGCTTACCGAAAAGATTACCGGTTCACTGATTCCGTTCTTTTTGGCGTGATCATAGAGCCCGCGTTCGTTTACGGCGAGGTCTTCGGGTGCCATCAGATCCTTTTGCTGCAGGACAAAAATGATCTTTTTATGCCATTCCTGGTGGATGAAGGAGAAAAAATCCCAGGCAGACTGGCGGTATGGGTTCTTGGATTCGAATACAAAAATGACCAGATCGCTGGCCGGAATAAAGTTCTCGGTTATTTCCTGGTGTCTCTCAACAATACTGTTGGTGCCGGGTGTATCCACGATGGCGATGTCGCGGAGAATATCCACTGGCAGGAATATTTTTTTCAGGTATGGGTTAACTGATACTACCTCTTCTTTTTCCCCGTATAATATTTGCTGAATGGAATCTGTCATGGGCTGTGGTGCCACTGCGCACACTTCGCGTCCGGCCTCCAGCAGGGCATTGACGAAACTGCTTTTGCCAGCCTTCACTTCACCGACGATGACGAACATGAAGGGTTCCGACATACGGTTCCGGAGTTCGCCAACAACGGCGGCCAGTTCCCTGTGGCCTATTTCCTGCGCCAATTGCTGAAGGTCTTTGACGAGGTCTTCACATCTGGCGCGCAAAACGATAGTGCGCTGGTTGAGTATCATAAGGCAAAGTTAGTTTTTTTTGCCTGAAAACGAGCAGGCTCTTAACAAACAATATCAGGGCACACATAACTTTCTCAACGCCACACTATCCCCATTGAATACGTTGAAATCCACCTTCTCATTGATACCATTGATGTTTCCCCGGTCTGAATGTTGCCAGAAATGCCAGTCTTCATCTCCGGGCATTTCCAGACTGGCCACGTGGTAGTGCGCTATCCAGCGTATATACTCACTGAATTCCTCTCTTCCCTGAAAGTAGCGTTTGTAAAAATCCCTGTTGGTGTAAAGAATGGGTTTTACCCTGTAGTTGTTTTCCAGCAGTTCCAGGAATTTTTTGGTATACTGACGCACCTGATTCACAGACATCCCGCGCGGTTCTTCCACATCAACTACCGGAGGCAGGTCGCCCGACCGAAGGCGTACGTGTTTGAAAAACAGGGCTGCCTGATCTTTGGGATTTACATTCGGGAGAAAGAAATGATATGCACCCCTTGTTATACCCTGCTTTCGTGCATTTTCCCAGTTGAATTCAAAATGGGGGTCCTTTATCCAGGTGCCTTCAGTCGCTTTAATGAAGGCAAAGCTGACCTTTACATCCCCTACTTTCATTTTTTTGACCCTTGCCCAGTCAACCCGGCTCTGCCAGCGGCTTACATCTATGCCATGCACCGAGTATGAACCGGGTATTCTGATGCCAAATTCATTGTACTCTCTGTAGTGAACGGGGTAGGTCAGCAGTGATCCTACCCAGAATCTGAATGTTTCACTTACAAACAGGGCCACACAGAAAAGCAGTACAAGCAGGACTGCTGCTTTTCTGCGGTCGCCGGGACGGCTTGCGGGGTTTGGAATAATTTCTGGCAGCAAAACGGATACCTGCTTTCGGAGATTAAAAAAATCGGAATTTCGGCGGGTTATTTTCCCTTGAAAACAGGCTTTCTTTTTTCAAGGAATGCTGCTACGCCTTCTTTGTAATCATGGGTTTCTCCGGCAAGACCCTGCAACTGGTCTTCCAGCGCCAGCTGATCCTCGAAGCTGCCGGAGAATGTGTGGTTCAGCGCCTTTTTGGTGAGCGCCAGTCCGCGCGTGGGCATCTGCGCGAGCGTTTCAGCCATTTTGAAGCTTTCTGCCTCAAAGCTATCATCGGGAAATACTTTCCAGATCATTCCCATAGAAGCGGCGTCAGCAGCGCTTATTTTATCCGACAGCATCATCAGGGCTGAAGCGCGCTGGAAACCCACGAGTCGCGGGAGGGTCCAGGTGCCTCCCGAGTCGGGTATGAGGCCAATTTTGGAAAAGGCCTGTGTAAAACTGGCGGATGCTGCGGCCACTGTTATATCACAGGCGAGCGCGATGTTGGCGCCGGCGCCGGCTGCCACACCGTTTACAGCTGCCACCACGGGCTTGTCCAGATTTCTGATGCAGGAAACAATGGGATTGTATCCGGTAGAAATGATCTCCTTCAGGGATGGCCCGTTCGGGTCGGTTACCTCCTGCAGGTCTTCACCTGCGCAGAAGGCCTTTCCTGTACCGGTAATCAGAACTGCCCTGATTCCGGCGTCTTCCTGGCAAATGCCGAGGGCGTCGAGAATTTCCATACGCATATCTTGGTGCATGGAATTGAACACCTGCGGGCGGTTGAAGGTGATGCGTGCAACGGCATTTTCAACTGAAAAAGTGATGTATTGCATGGTATCTGGTTAAAATTCCATCCGGATTCTGATGTTCAGTCTTCGTCCGGTGAGGTAGTTAGGTATGGCGTACTGCGTATTTTCGATGGTTTTGATCCAGGTATTGGAGGCCTCATTGGCCACTTTCATCAGGTTGAAAACTTCCAGGCTGGCCCAGGTGTCGCGGGTAAAACGGAGAAAGTGCTTCGGATGTTTCCTGATCCATGCATCTTTCCAGAGCTGGAATCCGAAGCCGATGTCCACCCGGTGATAGGGAGCAAAGCGGTACGGGTTGCGGAAAATGATGTTATTGTCCACCACGCCGAAAGGCAGTCCGCTGCCGACGGTCAGGTTGAGGTGCATTCTCACGTTTTTGTTATTTCTGAGATAATCCTGGAAGAAGGTGGAGAAGGTAAAAAGCCTGTCGGTGGGGCGGGGCACGTCTTTCACGTCAAATCCGTCCAGTTCTCCCACGTTGCGCGCCCGGTGCTGCACACCGTCCAGGGATTCCCGCGTGCGCAGGAACGACAGATTGACCCAGCTTTCGGCGCCCTCCACGAACTCACCGTTCAGGCGAAGATCCACGCCTGTAGCATAACCTTTTGAATCATTGGCTCCCGAGTAACGGATGCGCACATTATCAATATCGAATGAAACCAGATCCCACATTTTCTTGTAGTAGGCTTCGGCAATCAGGCGCATTTTCACGGGTCTTCTTTTTCCCCAGAGGAAATCCCAGGTAAGACCACCAACGGCATGTGCCGATTTCTGGGCAGCCAGATCGGTATTGACGGTGCCGTTCAGGCGGCGCATTTCCCGGTAGAAGGCGGGCTGGTAGAACAGTCCGCCAGCCAGTCTGTATGAAATATCCCGGTGCGTGCTCAGCGGCTTGTAGAGCATCTGGGCACGGGGAGTGACGAACCAGTCGTTATTGAGCGTCCAGTACTGGCCACGTACGCCTGCGATGATCTGCAGTTCGCGCACGCCGTCGCGCCGCCACGTCCAGGTGTCCTGGAAAGAGGCAGAAAACCTGTTGCTTTGGAGATTATTACTGGTTTTCAGTACTTTACGGACGTGGAGAGCAACAGTGTCGTAGGGTAGTGAGTACAGAGCCGAGTCGAGGCGTTCCCATTCATTGATCCTGTCGTTGATACTTTCATTTTGCCATCGTGCCGACCATTGCAGGAAGTGGCTTCGTGTGAGGCTGATACCTTCATCGTCTCTTTGCAGTTCAATACCGCCTTTGTATTCCATATTCCGCACATCGGCGGTGAGGTAGTTTCGCACCCAGGTGTGTTGGGTACCTGTACCGAGCACGTTGGTGATTTCTCCGAAGCCTTCAGAGCCGAGGTTTTCCTCGAGTTCGCCCAGAATATAGTATCCGAGAATATCGAAGCGTTCATTTTCCTGGCTTCTCCACACAGAGGACAGTATTTTGTGGTAGAGCGGATTTTTCTGGCGATCGGGGAGGTAAGTCAGGGACAGTCCGCCCATGGCCTGTGTGAAGTCGTCCACCTCCTGCCCTTCGAAGGCGGTTCGAAGCTGCAGCGCATAATCAACGAGGCCGAAAGCGCGGGCGAGGCTCTGGGGTTTGTATCCGTAGGTAGATCTGTTGAGGTTACCGATGGCGCCTATTTGCCAGTCGCGGTTGATATCGTAGGTCAGATAAGTTTGTACATCGGTGAAGTTGGGAACATACTCTCCCTCCACATCGAGACTGCCGAGCAGGGTTCTGGTTGTTTTGTAACGGGCTCCCACGAGATATCTGAATGCGCGGTAACCGGCGGTTGACGGTTTCCAGCTGCCTTCGAGGTGAGCGGAGCCACCCAGGA
>JBDLWO010000057.1:0-2989 GCA_039804245.1 Bacteroidota bacterium | reverse complement strand
GCAGCTTTGACAAGCTCCCAGTTTGCAGGTTTGAACAGCAGCAAATCTTCGTCCTCTTCGGCATCCTGAAAATAAGCAAGACTTCTCGCAACCATAAACCCGGAGCCATCCTGATACTTATTATTGTAAAAGGCAAAGAGCTCTTCAAGCGTATAATATTGAAGCAGGAAGTACAGATCAACGAAATCTCTCTTTCGACCTCGGCCAGTTATGGCAGCAAGTTTCATTGCTCCAATATCAGGCAGGCCAGTTAAACGAATCCCTGCATCAATTTTGACATCTCCGATTAAAGGATATTTATAGTTGACAAAATCCACTTTAACTCCTTCCAAAGCAATCGTAAGAATGTTTTTTGTGTGATGAATAGGCCGACATTCACCAAGATCACTCACTAATTCAATTATTTCATCTCTTTCAAAAGGACGTTTTCCAAAGAAGTCAAGATCTACCGACTCCCGATGACCAATCTGCAACGCGAGAGAAGTCCCCCCTGCCAGATTGAAATCCATCAGTTCGGGGATCCGCATTATTTCGGTCAATAAATCCAGTGTCCCGGGTTTGACTGTATGTATTTCCAGCATCTGAACTGTTCCTTGGGGATTTCAAAGATACAACTTAAAAAACTTAGCGATCTGGGATCAAGTTCACGCGACTGAAGCAATTCATCCCGGATTCGATCCATGCCATATCTCGCCTGTATGATTCTCCAGTCAGATAATGTACCATACATTACCACCCGCTCAATAACATACCTGGCTTTGTTTTCAAAGTCAATTGAGTTATAATCGGTGTCCCAAAATATTACTTTTGACAAGCTCATGTTTCAACTTTACCAGACAAAGGTAACAATCCGGAATCTGTTTATCTGCCATAACGTGAAACTTGCCTTCAGGTTTGTATCAGTATCCGACTCGTATCAATTTCCCGGGCCAGCTGTTATGATCGGTTCCGGTTCGCACAAAGTAAATCCCGTGTGGCAAATCTCCGCAGGGCAAAGCGACCGGACTGTCATACACCGTATAATTTCTGACCAGACGGCCCGCTGTGCTGTACAGCTCAATCCGGGTAATTCCCTCGCCGGCAACGTACAATATGCCCGATTCGGGATGATAGCGGATCACCGGTACTGTTTCACTGCTGTTCTGCTTTTCATCGGCATCCGACGAAACGGGTTCGAACTCGCCTGCTCCCACATCATTGCCCGCCCCCTGCGAGGCACTTTCACCCCAGAAATCGGCAGGTCCGCCAAAGATGCCAAACTGTGTTTCCAGATTGATACCGGCATCAATAGCCGGAGATCCCTCCTGCAGACGGTAGGCAACAAGTTTGTCGGCTGGCTCGGGATAAACCGTACCGCCATTACCCGGTTGCACCAGAAGTGGGTCCGCATGAATCCCCCTGAGTGTGGCGCCTGTTTTTTCATTCCCGGTGGCATTTCTCCAGTCACTCAGGGAGCTGTAGTCCACCCCCCTGTATCTGATCAGAAAGGGTGCGCCCGACGACCAGTACAGGTTGCCGGCGAAATAACCCTCATAGCCTGAAGGGACATCAACCAGTGGAACGCCGCCTGTGGTGACAAAAATATTGTTGAAGATCATGGCGTGTTCCACTCCTGTGTACCACTCCGTAATTTTGAAAGCCGCCTCACTGCTGTTCGCTGCTGCAGGAGTCATGTAAACGGTATTGTGGTAAACGAGGCAACTGTCCATTACTGTTGTACTCCCCTCCTTGAAGAGTGTGATACCAGCTGCATTGTGCCTGCCATCGTTCTCACTGATGTTGTAACGACATATATTGTTTTTCCACGGACGACCGTTCAGCATTTGCCCCATCAGAAAACCGCCGCCGTCGTTATCGTGGGAGTAATTATACTGCATGATACAATTTCTGGATCCGCCATCCAGGTCAAACCCGAGTCCGTCGCAAAGAGAAGTACTGTGATTGCCGAAACTCTCATTGTACTGTATTGTCACGCCGTTGGCATCATACACCCATATTCCACCCGGCCCTCCGCAGTGAACGTTGCCGGCGCCGTTGTTGTAGGCCGCACAATACTCGATCAGTCCACCATCTGTGTTGCTCAGTACAATTCCGTTTCCGCGGATGGCATTCGGATCGGCTACACCTGGATTGTTGTAGGAAACACAATTCCTTATGACCACATTTTTATGCGGATAGCCGACATAGTTGTTGAAGCCGATATAACCGTAAACAAGGATGCCATCCCAAAGATTGTCGTGCACCACAAGGCCATCCAGGAGCAGGTTTTCGTAGCCTGTATTACCATTCCAGCTTCCTATTTTGACACCGGTTTTTCCGAAGTTTCTTACCTCGATATGGTGAAAACTGAGTCCTTTCAACTTGATATCACCGGGCAGGTCAGCGTAAAAACCCAGACCGTCCTGGTTGTTTGAATTCATTCCGGAGCCGGTCAGAACGAGATTTTCAATGCGGATTCCACTGGTATTGTAGCCGAAAATACCGTAACTGTTGCCGGCATTGATGGTAGCCCTCCCGTTTCCATAAGAAGAGATGGTAAAAACGGCAGCCGGGTTGTTGCCATCACTGCTGTCAAGGTAAATACTCCCGTTAAAGGTATCGCCGCCGCGAAAATACAGGTTGTCGCCGGGAGCAAACTGAATGGAATTGACTTTGGAAATACTCTTCCAGGGCGTTAGCTCACTGGTGCCCGAGTTGAAATCGTTGCCGGCAGCACTCACATAATAGCTCGTTGCATGGGCAGAAAGTGAAAGTGATGCAAAAAAGAAGCAAAAGATGAAATTGTACATAGTCTGCCTGTTTTCAGATGATGAAAAATTGACCCTCGAAATGTTGTTATTGAGTGAAAAATCCGGGGATCACACGGCCCGGGAGGACTGGCGCTTAACGTTCCCGGTCAGGGAAATTGTTCTTCCGTAAGTCCACCTGGAACAAGGCGTTGATAATCAGACCCGAGTTGTACTGGAAAACATTCTTCCCGTCAATGATG
>JBDLWO010000056.1:0-6432 GCA_039804245.1 Bacteroidota bacterium | reverse complement strand
TGATGGAAGCCAACCACCGGCTGAATTTCAGCCGTTTTGCGCTTGATAACGACAATTATCTTTGTATCGTATTTCAGACTGGGGCACTGGATGCTTCTCCGCTGAAATTGCTTCATGCTTTGCGTGAACTTGCCATCAATGCCGACAAGAAAGATGATTTGCTGCTGGAAGAGTTCAAATCGCTCTCACCTGCTCCCGATCAGTTTCGCATTGATGTGCCGCAGCATGAAAAGGATATCAAGTATGAATATTTCAGACAGGAGGCTTCCTCGGCGCTTGAGCTGATGGAGGCCGGAATGCCGGATCCCAATCAGTATCCCGGGCCGTATATTTATCACTTTCTTGGTGTTGCCTACAAGTTTGATTACCTGATTATGCCCGAAGGGTTTATCAAGGATGTACTGGAAAAAATCCACAGTGCCTATTTCAATAAAAATCAGTTGCCCTCACAGGTCAGGCTGCAGCAAATGGAGAAAGAGTTCCGGCGTATGCTGAGCCGGTCAAAGGAGGAAGTACAGTCAGAGATATATCGTACACGGAGTACATTTGGCGTTAATCCTCCATATCCGCATGCAAGCGTGGGGGCATTCATTGAGAAAGAATTGCCCAATATGGAGTGGTCGCTTGCAAACGGCTATGAAAAACTGGCAGAGGCAATACCGATGTATGTAGTCAGTTATATCCTTTTCCATCATGCACCGCCTCCTCCCGACCGTGAATTGCTGCATCTCTTTATGAGGGTGGCTGAAAACGATTATTTCACCAGGCTGGGATTCAGCTCTTTCCACGACAGTTCGGGGCGCCCCGACAGGAGGGCGATTCGTGCAGAGATCAGCCGTATTCAGCATGCATACAGCAGTGAGTATCCCAAACTTGGAGCAAACCATGACAAACTGGACTATTCTTCGGTAGCCATGTTTGGAAAGACATTCCTCCAGTTTGTCAGGGGGATTGATTTAAGTCAGCCAGATCGCTAACAAAGTACACTTTTATGAGTGAGTACCTCGACTTGTACAGACAAGTAATCGTCAAAATTGCCACACCACACAGTACTGGTACCGGTTTTTATCTGAGTGACAGGAGTGTGATTGTCACCAACTACCATGTGGTGGAAGGAAACCTGTCTGTAGTGGTGGAGAGTGCGGGATTTGAGCGGCAGCTTGTGAATGTACTTTATATTGATGGCAAATATGATCTTGCATTCCTGAGTGCTCCGGCGAGCGGGGCAACGCTCCCGCTGGTTAAACTCGGTGTAGACAAGGTATTGAAAGCGTTGGACAGGGTGACGGCGATCGGGCATCCATTCGGTCTCAAATTTTCTGCCAAGAGTGGTATTATTTCGAATACATCGGAGAGCATGAACGGAGTGCCTTACCTGCATATTGACGCAGCACTCAATCCGGGGAACAGTGGCGGGCCCCTGGTAGATACCGATGGCGATATTGTGGGTATAAATACCTTCGTTATGAGAGAGGGCGACAATACGGGCTTTTCGCTGCCTGTCAGGTTTCTGGCGGATACGCTCGCGGCTTTTGAAAATGCCGGCGCCGTGATGTCGGCCCGTTGTATCGGGTGTATGTCGGTGGTTACGGAAGCTGCAATAGAGCACGAGCGGTTATGCAACAAGTGCGGGCACAGAGTTCAGTTGCCGCACCAGGTTGACGAGTATATTCCTTCCGGGCCGGCCAGAACTGTAGAGCGCATGATCAGGAGCATGGGGCATGATGCAGGTTTGTGCCGATCGGGTCACAACGCCTGGGAGATCAAGGAGGGCAGTGCTACCATAAACATGATCTACCATGAAAAGTCGGGGCAGATTTATGCCGAAGCCATCTTGTGCGAATTGCCGGGAGACAATATAAAGCCCTTGTACGAGTACCTTTTGAGAGAGAATTACAGCAGCACCGGGCTCACCCTGAGCCTTCACAACAGGAATATAGTACTTTCTCTGCTGATTTTTGAGCAATACCTGAACGAGGAGACTGGTCAGCAGATGCTGACCGAACTGTCGAAGAAGGCTGACTATTATGATAACATTCTGGTAGATCAGTTTGGTGCCCACTGGATAAGCAGATCCTGAAAATTATTCAGCAGCTGCCTCCTGTTCTTCGGCCACATCCAGCTCTACCCTGAGGTTTTCGATGATGAAGTCCTGACGTTCAGGTGTGTTTTTGCCCATGTAGTAGTCGAGCACGTGATCGAGTTTTGTATCCTCCAGCAGGATAACCGGATCGAGGCGGATATCTTCACCGATAAAAGCGCCGAATTCGCCGGGTGAAATTTCACCCAGACCCTTGAATCGGGTTATTTCGGGTTTCCCGCGCAGTTTTTTGATGGCCCCCTGCTTTTCGGCTTCCGAGTAGCAGTAGAACGTCTGCTGTTTGTCGCGCACGCGGAACAGTGGTGTTTGCAGGATATACAAGTGGCCGTTGCGCACCAGATCGGGGAAGAACTGGAGGAAGAACGTGAGCATCAGCAGGCGAATGTGCATACCATCCACATCGGCATCGGTAGCGATGACCACGCGGTTGTAGCGCAGGTCGTCGAGCGAGTCCTCGATGTTCAGGGCGTGCTGCAGCAGATTGAACTCCTCATTCTGATAGACTATTTTTTTGGTGAGGCCGTAGCAGTTGAGGGGCTTTCCGCGCAGGGAAAAGACGGCCTGTGTGTCGGTATTTCTGGCTTTGGTGATGGAGCCGCTTGCGGAGTCGCCCTCGGTGATGAACAGGGTCGTTCCCAGTTTGATTTCATCCTGCCCTTTTTCGTTCAGGTGATACCGGCAGTCGCGCAGCTTTTTATTGTGAACGGCGGCTGTTTTGGCGCGCTGGTTGGCCGTTTTTTTGATATCCGCCAGATCCTTTCGTTCGCGTTCACTTTGCTGAATACGCGCCTGCATGGCCTTGGCCACTTCCGGATTTTTGTGAAGGAAGTCATCGAGCGCCTTGGTCAGGAAGTCGGACATGAAAGTGCGCACAGCCTGTCCTTCGGGCGACATGCGTTCGGAGCCCAGACGTGTTTTGGTCTGGCTTTCGAACACCGGCTCTTCCACCCTGATACTGACAGCTGCGATAATACTTTCCCGGATATCCTTGGCGTCGTATTCCTTTTTGAAGTGCGTGCGCACCACCTTGACCAGCGCTTCGCGGAAAGCGTTGAGGTGCGTACCACCCTGGGTGGTATTCTGGCCGTTGACGAATGAGTAGTACTGTTCTCCGTAATGATTTCCGTGCGTGAGGGCGATTTCCACATCTTCACCGCGGAGGTGGATGATGGGATAACGGATAGCTTCGGAACCTGTTTTCTTTTCCAGCAGGTCGAGCAGGCCGTTTTTGGATACGAACGTTTTGCCGTTGAACAGAATTTTCAGTCCGGCATTGAGGTAGGCATAGTTCCAGAGTTGCTGTTCCACATATTCGGGTACCCAGCGGTAATTGCGGAACAGTCCGTTATCGGGTTTGAAGGAGACCAGCGTACCGTTTTCCTCACTGGTCGGTTCGAGTTTGCTTTCTTTTTTGAGATTGCCGAAGTTGAATTCGGCAGTTTTGCACTGACCCTCGCGGAAAGCGGTTACTTTAAAATATTCCGATAGTGCGTTTACTGCTTTGGTACCCACCCCGTTGAGACCGACAGACTTTTTGAACGCCTTGCTGTCGTATTTGGCGCCTGTGTTGATTTTGGACACCACGTCCACCACCTTTCCGAGCGGGATACCACGTCCGAAGTCGCGCACACTGACGCCGTTTTCGTTGAGTGCGATTTCAACCGTTTTGCCATAGCCCATGGCGAATTCGTCAATACAGTTGTCGAGCACCTCTTTCAGGAGTACATAGATACCATCGTCGGGCGAGGCTCCGTCGCCCAGCTTGCCGATATACATACCCGGGCGCAGGCGTATGTGCTCGCGCCAGTCAAGGGTTTTTACCTCATCTTCTGTATATTTTATTTCTGCCATTCAAACAGTTTTTTGAAAACAACGGGCAAATTTAAAACAATTATTGTATTTTAAAACAATTTTTAAGCCGGTTCGGGTGTTATACCAGATTGACCGACATTTTTCCCTCTTCCCGGATGTGCACTTCAATATTATCGAGCATGGTTGTTGCGAGCGACATACCCACGTAATCGGCTTTGATGGGGAATGACTTGTGCGTACGGTCAACGAGTACAGCCACCTCTACCTTGCGTGGGATGACCCCCAGCAGCGGTTGTACGGCGTAGAAAATAGTACGGCCGGTGTTGGCTACATCATCCACAATAATGACCGGTTTTTCGCGCAGCGACTCGGTGGGCAGTTCGATGTACGGGTCATATTCCACCGGGTTGGCGGGGTTGAGCCTGATTCTCGTCAGTGTGATATCCGTGCCGGCTGGCGCAATGGTTTTCAGTTCATTCACAATCAGCTGGGCAAATTCGTATCCATTGTTGTTGAGTCCGGCGAGGATAATGGACGGGGCACCAAAATTTCGTTCAAGAATTTCGATGGCAATTCGCCTGATTTTCTGGCGTATCTGTCGGTTGTCGAGTATTTGCATGATCCGGTTGGGCTTGTGACCTGCAAAAGTAATAGCGGTGGGCGATTATTGCGCTACTGCGGGCCGGAAACCTGCGTGGGCGATGTCTATCCCAACACACTCTAATCCCTTTTTAATAACCGCCACGGCAATTTTCCCTACATTCGCACCACCCGGAAAGCCGTATCGCAAGTGCTCATGAACAAGTCTGTACTCCGGATGATCGCCTCCGGTATCATCCTTTTGGCTTTCCTGCAGTCAGGAACCGCCCAAAAATCTATCGCCCGGCAGTGGAATGAAGTGCTGATTCAGAGTATCCGTGAGGATTTCGCCCGCCCGCCTGTACACGCGCGCAACCTGTTCCATCTTTCGGTACTCATGTATGATGTATGGGCCGTTTATGATACTTCCGGCCAGTCTGACACCTATTTTCTCGGTAAAACGGTGGGAAACTATACCTGCCCGTTCAACGGGGTGCCTATGCCTGCGGATATTGAGGCGGCAAGGAGGCAGGCAATCAGTTATGCCGCCTACCGGCTGCTGACCCAGCGTTTCCAGAACTCGCCCCGGGCGTTCACCACTATTGTCCGGCTGTATGATTTCATGACGCAGCTTGGGTACCCGGTCAATTTCAACAGTACCGATTACTCCACCGGCAATCCCGCCGCCCTCGGGAATTATATCGCGCTGCGTATGGCAGAATACAGCGCCCTGGATGGCTCCAATGAGCAAAACAATTATGTGCCCACCGATTATGTGCCTGTCAATACCCCGCTCAATGTGCTGCAGCCGGGCAACACCAGTATGACGAATCCGAACCGGTGGCAGCCGCTGGATTTGCCCGGCGCCATTGACCAGAACGGCAATCCGGTGGTGGCCATTCAGCGTTTCCAGAGCCCGGAATGGGGCAGGGTAACGCCTTTCGCGCTCTCGGCAGCCGACAAGGATACGCTGATACGCAATAATATCCCCTGGTATGTGTATCACAATCCGGGACCACCGCCGCTGCTGAATACGAACCAGCAGGATGCGCAATCCGAGGTGTACAAGTGGAATTACGCCCTGGTATCGGCCTGGAGCGCCCATCTGGATCCCGACGACGGGGTGATGTGGGATATCTCGCCGGCTTCCATCGGCAATAACACCACACCCTACCCCGCGACGCTCGAAGAATACAGGCAGTTCTATCGTTTTGAGGAGGGCGGTGCTGCCGGAAACGGCCGGCCTGTCAATCCCAAAACAGGCCTTCCATACGAGCCGCAACTGGTACCCCGGGGCGATTACACCCGGGTGCTGGCTCAGTTCTGGGCCGATGGCCCCAACTCCGAAACGCCGCCCGGTCACTGGTTTTCCATCCTGAACAAGGTGATGGATCATCCGGCTTTCGTCCGGCGGTTCAACGGGAAGGGCGATGTGCTCGATCTGCTGGAGTATGATGTCAAGGCGTATTTCACGCTGGGCGGAGCACTGCACGATGCAGCTATCACAGCCTGGGGTATCAAGGGGTACTACGATGCCAGTCGCCCGGTAACGAATCTGCGGTATATGGCCCGGCTCGGGCAGTCCACCGATCCTGCGCTGCCCCGCTATCATCCGGGAGGTTTGCCGTTGATACCCGGCTATATCGAGCTGGTGCAGGCGGGAGATACGCTGGCAGGCTTGAATGGTATCAATGTGAACAAGATCAAGTTATATACCTGGGAGGGTTTCGCTCCGATTGCCAATCCGGCCACTGATCACTCCGGCGCGGGCTGGGTACTGGCCGACAACTGGATGCCCTATCAGCGAAAAACATTCGTCACGCCCCCGTTTGCCGGGTATATTTCAGGCCACTCCACGTACTCAAGAGCAGCAGCAGAGGCACTCACCCTCTTCACGGGCGATGAGTATTTCCCGGGCGGCATGGGCGAATTCCATATTG
>JBDLWO010000055.1:0-26902 GCA_039804245.1 Bacteroidota bacterium | reverse complement strand
CGGATGGATGCAGTCGGGAGGTAAAACCGGTCGCCACTCCGAACATCTGGGATACCTGCTCGCAGAAATGCAGTATGTACAGCGTGCTTATCCCAACTCTGTCTGGTAACTCAATGAATACAAAAATACAGCAGGTGTGTATCAGCGACCTGTGGAACTGGCTCGAAACGGTGGTTGATCCGGAAATACCGGTGCTGACCATCCTCGATATGGGTATCGTCAGGCGTATCGAAATCAGAGATAATGGACAACTCACAATCTCCGACCTCGAAGGACGTACGAACGCAAATGTGCCTGTCAATCCCGAAAACGCCCGCTTGCTGGTGTTTGTCACACCCACCTATACCGGTTGCCCCGCCATGAATATGATCGGAGCACACATACGTCTGGAACTGGCCGCTCACGGATTCAGTGACGTCACCGTCAGGGAGGTGCTCCAGCCCGCCTGGACGACAGAATGGATACCCGAATCAGCCCGACAAAAGCTGAGGGAATACGGTATCGCTCCGCCCGAACAGGAGGCCAGGTTCGAACGACTCCTGTTTTCTGATGTGGCTGTCACCTGTCCGCGCTGCCAGTCGCGCAATACAGAAAAGCTCGCCGAATATGGCTCTACTGCCTGCAAGGCGCTTTACCGCTGTAAAGACTGTCTGGAGCCGTTTGATTACTTTAAATGCCATTAGAAATGACCATACCCGAACAGGTAGTAGCCAGAATGATGTCAAAAGACGCTTTCAGTCACTGGCTGGGACTGGAGATCGAAGGCGTGGGCCCCGGCTGGTGCCGCCTGAAGTTTGTGGTGAAGCCCGATATGCTTAATGGTTTCGATATTATCCACGGTGGGGTAGTGTTCGCAGCCAGCGACTCCTGTTTTGCTTTCGCCTGTAACTCGCACGGGCGTATCTCGCTTGCGCTCGAGGTATCCATTTCTTTCACAAAATCTGCCATAGCAGGCGAAACGCTGTTTGTTGAAGCCAGGGAACTGCACCTTGGCAATAAAACAAGCGTATATGAAATCACTACTGCCAATGAAGCCGGTGAAACGGTAGCCATCTTCAAGGGCACCGCCTACCGCACATCCAGAGAAGTTTTAAGCTGATTATATGCAACACGCATTTATTGTTGACGGCGTACGCACGCCGATAGGTAATTTCACAGGTTCACTTTCTGCTGTCAGACCCGACGATATGCTGGCCCTCGTGCTTCGCCGGCTCATGTCCCGCTATCCGGGTATTGATCCGCGTGAACTGGGCGATGTGATCATAGGCTGTGCCAATCAGGCAGGGGAGGACAACCGGAATATCGCCCGCATGTCGGTACTGCTGGCCGGCTTGCCGGTGGAGGTGCCCGCACAGACAGTCAATCGCCTCTGTGCTTCGGGTTTGTCTGCCGCCATGGATGCCGCCCGGGTAATCCAGACAGGCGATGCTGACCTGATGATAGCAGGCGGCGTAGAAAATATGACCCGTGCCCCATGGGTAATCTCCAAAACCTCAACGCCCTTCGGTCGCGATGCCCAGATGTTCGACTCATCCTTTGGCTGGCGATTCATTAATCCGGCCATGAAGGAGCTCTGCGGAGTGGATGCCATGGGCGAAACTGCCGAAAATCTGGCGGAACGCGATGGTATTAATCGCGCCGATCAGGATCTTTTTGCACTTCGTTCTCAGCAAAAAGCCGCTGCCGCCTGGCAAAATGGCCGTCTGGCACGAGAAATCGTTCCGGTGGAGTTGCCCCGCAAAAAAGGTGATCCCGTTCTGTTCGACCGCGATGAATTTGTGAAGCCCGACACAACCGCCGACGGACTGGCAAAACTCCGACCCGCCTTCCGTAAAGACGGAACCGTGACAGCCGGGAATGCCTCGGGCCTCAACGATGGCGCAGCAGCTCTGCTGATCGCTTCCGAATCAGCATGTGAAAGGTATCAGTTGAAACCGCTGGCCCGTATTGTTTCTTCGGCAGTGGCAGGGGTAGAGCCGCGTATTATGGGAATAGGACCTGTGCCGGCCAGTCTGAAGGCACTGGAAAGGGCCGGTCTTTCAATCGGCGACGTGGATGTCATCGAACTGAATGAGGCCTTTGCTGCCCAGTCACTCGCGTGTACGCGCGCGCTCAGGCTCGCAGACGACGACCCGCGCGTGAACCCCAACGGCGGCGCTATCGCACTCGGACACCCGCTGGGCATGAGCGGCGCACGCATTCTCTACTCGGCAGCACTCGAACTCGCAATGACGGGCAAAAGATATGCGCTCGTTACAATGTGCATCGGGGTGGGGCAGGGGTATGCGGTGGTACTGGAAAGGGTATAATATAAAAAAACGCAATTGTCTGATAAACAGATAATTGCGTTTCGTTTTTTAGTCGGGATACCAGGATTCGAACCTGGGACCCCCTGCTCCCAAAGCAGGTGCGCTACCGGACTGCGCTACATCCCGAATTCCCTTTTTTCGATTGGGAGCGCAAAGGTAATATGCGCAAAATAACTATCCAAAATATTTGTTGGAAATTTGTAAAATATGAGCGCCTTCGGAAATTTTGACTGGTAAAACTCTCGGTTTTACGCCAAATCGCTCAAAATAGGCCGTTGTTACACGTTCAATTTCAGTTTCAGGGGTTGCTTTTTTGAGCAGGTTGATGGTACATCCACCGAAACCGCCCCCCATCTGCCGTGCTCCGGTGGCAATTCCTCGCATGCTTTCCATCAGAAAATTGGTTTCCCCGACACACACCTCGTAGAGGTCTCTCAGTCCGGCATGGCTTTGATACATCAGTTCTCCGACCAGTTCGATATTTCCCGATTCCAGTGCATCGCAAACAGCATTTACACGGTTATTCTCTTCGGTCACAAACAAACAGCGTTTGAATATATTCTCAGGCATATGCTCCCTGTGCTCCAGTACCATGGCCGGGCTGGCATCTCGGAGGCTGTTTACTGCAGGATAGCTCCCGCGAAGGATCCCGACGCCGGCCTCGCACTCTTTTCTGCGTGTATTGTATTCAGAGTCAACCAATTGGTGCTTCACACCACTGTCCAGCAAAAGTAAGCTGTATTCATTATCCGGAAATGGAGCGTAAGAATATTCCAGACTCCGGCAATCGAGCCTCAGTACCTGATCCTGTTTGCCCATGAGTGAAGCAAACATGTCCATGATACCGCACTGCATACCCACGAAGTTGTTTTCAGCACGCTGTGCGATACGCGCCATATCTGGTCGTGACAACCCCAGCTGCCTCAACTCGTTTGCAGCAACCAACACGGCACTGATGAGTGCCGCAGACGACGAGAGGCCTGCTCCGGGAGGGATATTGCCATGAATAACGAGATTGAGTCCTCCGGGGTCGAAACTTTCTTTCTTGAGTTCATTCAGCGCCCCCATCGGATAGTTCGCCCATTTGCTGAGCGGATCTGTGGTTGGCTTCAACTCCCGGACAGAGTATTCAGCATCGTATTCAGCTGCGTAAAAGGAGTGATGGTCAGTACCGCTCAGGCTTGCAGCTACCAGTATGGATTGTCCGATGGCAGCTGGCAACACAAATCCGTTGTTGTAATCGGTATGCTCTCCAATCAGGTTGATCCTGCCCGGAGCCATGACAATGATGTCGGGATTTGCGCCAAACCGGTGCCGGAATATGTCTGCAATGATTTCCTTGTTCACAGTCAAATATCAGTTTCGCTCAAATCAGTCGCAGAAACTCTTCCCGGGTAGGTGTTCTCAGGAACTCACCTGTGAATGCCGAGGTAGTGGTGGATGAGTTTTGCTTCTGCACGCCGCGAATCATCATACACATGTGCTGGGCTTCAATCACAACTGCCACTCCCATGGGCTTCAGTGTTTCCTGTATGACATCGCGTATTTCGAGTGTAAGGCGCTCCTGCACCTGTAGTCTCCGTGAGAAAATATCCACCACACGCGGGATTTTACTCAGACCAACAATATGGCCATTGGGAATGTATGCCACGTGCGCCTTCCCGAAAAAGGGCAGAATATGGTGCTCGCACATGGAGTACAACTCAATATCCTTGACGATGACCATTTCCCGGTAATCTTCCTTAAACATGGCAGACCGCAGTACAGCTGCAGCATCCTGTTCGTACCCCTGTGTCAGAAACTGCATGGCCTTGGCAGCGCGCTCGGGTGTTTTCAAAAGTCCTTCGCGATTGGCATCTTCACCCAACCCGGAGAGAATACCGTGGTAGTGCGTTGTGAGCTGCTCTGTGAGATCGGGATCGTAATGGTCGTTCTTCTTGTAAGACATGTAATGAATGGCGTCTGAATTAATGCCGGAGCAGCAAACGCTTTTTAATAAACATCAGCTGTTGTGGAATAGTTGCAAATTTTTGTTTAATGTCGCTCTTGATCCGGGGTATTTCAGCATTAATCTAAAAAAAAGATACTTGTGACCGGATGATACTTTCCTTTGCAGTGTAATTTTCCAATGAAAAAAACGCGCACCTTTCTGGATCGGACTTATGAGTTTCTGAGCAGGCGACCTGTCTATCACAGTCTGTTCTGGCTCCTGCTCTTCGCTTTGATGCGCTGGATTGACCTAAGTTCAGGTATTGATCCCTGGTTTGCTGCAGGAAACGAAATCATTCAACTCGTTTTTTATGCCCTGCTGGTCTATGTCAATCTGTATTACCTGATTCCCCGATACCTGGCCCGACACGTGCTGGTTTACCTCTTGCTGGCGGTAGCTTTCTGTGCCCTCATCACTCCCATCGAAGTGCTCGCACTGTATCTGAAATTTTCCAATCGTCCGGAATACAGAACAAGTCTGATCCAGCAGCAGTTCTGGATTTTCTGGGGTAACCTGCTGGTCACTTTTCTGGCTACTGTTCTGCGGGTCATCATGGACTGGTGGCGTTATCAGAATGAAAAACAGGTTTTACTTACTCAAACCATTCAGTCGGAACTACGTTTTCTGAAAAGTCAGATCAATCCGCACTTTTTGTTCAATACCCTGAATAATCTGTACGCGCTGACGCTTAAGAAAAGTGACAAAGCACCAGAAATTGTTCTGAAACTCTCCGAAATCATGCGTTACATGCTGTATGAATGTAATGAAAAACGCGTACTTCTCAGCCGGGAAATTCAGTACATAAACAATTATCTCGATCTCGAACGACTCCGTCAGCCTGTGGGTGCCGCGATCACTTTTGAAGTAGAGGGCATTGTGAGCGATCAGACAGTAGCTCCTTTGCTCTTCGTCCCCTTTCTCGAAAACAGCTTCAAACACGGCCTTAATCACACAGTGAATGGCGGCGGTTTTGTCAAGCTCCGTCTCCTGGCAGGCCCTGATGAACTGCTGTTTACCATTGAAAACAGCAAGGCCGATATGTACCCGGGTGGTCAGAGCTCCAGAAGCGGTGGAATCGGATTGGCCAACGTGCGCCAGCGACTCGAAATGCTTTACCCCGGCCAGCACGAACTCTCCATCGAAAATGCCCCCGACCGCTATATTGTTTCGTTGCGATTGGGTTTAAATTCATAAATTGCCCCTTAAAGGCTCCAATGTCCTGTTATGCTTAAAGTCATTATTGTTGACGATGAACCGCTTGCTCTCGATGTGCTCGAGACGTACATCTCCAGGATTCCGCAGATGGAACTGATCGGCAGGTATTCCAATGCGCTCGAGGCCAACGAGGCTATCCGGAATAATGAAGTTGACCTGATGTTCCTGGATATTCAGATGCCCCAGCTCACAGGTACTGACTTTGTAAAAACGCTTCACAACCCTCCCATGGTGGTTTTTACCACGGCGTATCCGAACTATGCCATTCAGGGCTTTGATCTGAATGCACTCGATTACCTGTTGAAGCCTATTTCCTTCGAACGATTCATGAAGGCAGTCAACAAGGCTCTCGAACAAAAGGAACTGTCGCAGCACGAACATACCACGACCGTTACATCCGCAATAAATGATGGACTGGATTTCTTTTTTGTAAAAGCCGACAAAAAGCTGCTGAAGGTGAATTTTGAGGATATCGTTTATATCGAAGGCCTCAAGGATTATGTAATCATCCGGTTGCTGCAGGGCAGGGTTATAACGCTGCAAACAATGAAAAGCCTGGAAGACAGGCTCCCCCGAAACAAGTTCAAGCGTATTCACCGCTCTTTCATTGTGTCACTCGACAAAATTACGGCCATAGAGGGAAGTATGGTCGAGGTTCAGGAAAAGGAAAGGCCCAAATTGCTGCCTATTGGCAAGAACTATCGCGATGAATTACTCGAACTGATTGAGAAAAACAGACTCTGACTATCTTTCAAGCCGTTCTCTCAGTGCCGAGGTAAATTTTCGCTCCGCAAACTGTGCCATGTTTATCCGTCCCATCCCGGGCCGCGAAACGGCATCTTTGGTGAGGTAAATTTTCCCTCCGTAGTTCCATACTGTCTCATCGAGCCGGTTTAACAGTGAAATCAGCCTGCGCGTGCGCGGGAAGTCGAGAGCCAGCGAATAACCCTTCACCGGAAATGAGTTTACTGCCTCTGGCGGCCGTGCTCCATGACGTTTGAGTACGCTCAGAAAGGGTACCTCTCCACTCGCTGAAATGGTATGCAGTACCTCCTGTATGCCCTCAAAGGCTCCGGCTTCCGGCAAACAAAACTGATATTGTATGAATCCACGGCGGCCATAAAGCCTGTTCCAGTTTGTTATGCCATCCAGCGGATAAAAGTATTTGTCTATATGTACAGTTCGCTCTCCCGGTTTGTTGCGCTGGAAATATAGCCGGTTGTGCAATCGTATGCTGACCGGGTTCAGCAGCCAGGATGGCGCATAAAAAGGAACATCAGATGGGTTTCGGTGCTCCCATTTCATCTCTGTATCGCCCGGAAGATGTTCTGCAAACAGGGCAGTTCCCTTGCCCGATGCTGATCCTGAGGCAGTTGTATCAATCCAGGCCGCACCGTAAGGGAGGTTCCTTTGTGCCTCAAACTGCTCAAACAGCTCCATCAGGTGGCTCGCCCGTCCGGTTATCAGCCGCATTGAAACGGATGTGATCCGCATCAACCGGAATGTAGCACTCAGTATCACGCCCGTCCAGCCCATACCACCGCAGGTCTGCCAGAACAGTTCCGTGTTTTCATCCCTTGAACAGGTAAGGATATCACCACTGGCGTTCATTAACCTGAATGAGGACAGCCAGTTGGAAAAACAGCCTCTTTCAGGGTGGTTTTTCCCGTGTACATCCGACGCAATAGCCCCTCCCACCGAGATGGATTTTATTCCGGGTGTTACGTGAAAAAACCAGCCTGCCGGTACGATAACAGGTAGTATGTCGGATAATAGCACGCCGGCTTCACAGGTAATGATTCCGTTGGAGGGGTCGAAAGAAGTGATGCTGTTCATGGACAGCATACAGGCCACCTGCCCGCCCAAAGCTGCATCGCCATAGCTTTTTCCGTTGCCCCGCGCAATGATACGGTCACTGGACAAGATGAGTGCGCGCAACTGATCCGTATTTTCCGGCAGGTAAAAATCAGCCTCGATTTGAGGGTAATTACCCCACCCGCTCAGTTTTTTCCGATAGCCAACCGGAATTTTGTCTGTTTCTGTCAAGTTGTATGGCGTTTTGTGTATTACCGTGAAACCCTGCAAAGAAACAAATGTTATAAGGGTTGTCCGAATATTGGTTTAATTCCTTCTGATGAGTTTTATCACCTTTTTCGTTTTTTTCAGGGACAGTACCTTTGCGCCTCGTATGAATCGTTTCAGACTCTTTACACTCTTTTTGACCACCTCGCTGTTGTTGCTTTTTCAGCCTGATGCCCCGGCGCAACATTCCCGGGTCAGGCGACAGGTGAAACTGCCCGTGCAATTGCAGGAGGTATCGGGTATGACATCCCGGCCTGACGGATCGCTCTGGATGCTCAACGACTCGCAGAATCCGGCAGAACTGTATCGGGTGAATATGACTTCAGGGCTTGTCGAAGAAACGGTACCACTTCCAACCGCCAACCGCGACTGGGAAGATTTGACCTGCGATGGTAATGGGAAGTTGTTCATCGGCGACTTCGGAAATAACCAGAACAAACGCCGGAATCTGCGAATCCTGATTTTTGATCCCGTTTCCGGCTCTCTCGACAGTATTATGTTCAGTTATCCGGATCAGGTTGCTTTCCCCCCCGCCGATATACGCGAACAGAACTTTGATATGGAGGCCTTTGTGTTTTTCAGGGATAGCCTTCACCTTTTTTCCAAACACAGATTCAGGGGCGATTTTGTTTGCAAACATTACATTTTACCTTCAACACCCGGCTCTTTCACCGCTCGCCTGGTCGAATCCCGCGTTATTCCGGATTGCGTGATTACCGGCGCCGCGCTTGACAGCAGCAAATCAACGCTCGCCCTGACAGGCTATATCGTCGGTTTCAGGTGGGGAGTCATTCCGCGCACACGTGCGAGCGCGATGTTTTTTTCATCTTTTGAAGACAGCCGTTTCCTCGGAGGTGATATGTCAGTAAAAAAATTGCCAAAATTTCTTGTTGCCCGTCAGTTCGAGTCCATCACGCACGTTCGTGACAATATCTGGCTGGTAGCAAATGAAGGAAGAAAATGGCAGAAACAACGACTCTGGCGCCTGAAATATCCTGCCTGTCTTCCCAAAAACTGAAATATGAACACACAAACCCGTAAACTGAGACTGACAGCTGTCAGTTATCTGAATACCAAGCCTTTTATTTATGGCCTGTACCGCAGTGAAATGGCAGGGCAGTTCGATCTAAGCCTTGATATTCCATCCGAGTGCGCCCGCAAACTGAAATCCGGTGAAGTGGATCTCGCTCTCACACCGGTTGCCATTATTCCCGAACTGGAAGAGGCTTATCTGGTATCTGATTACTGTATTGGTGCAGTAGGTGCCGTCAATACGGTGTGTGTATTCTCTGAAGTGCCGCTCAGGGACATCAAACGGCTTTTTCTCGATTTCCATTCCCGCAGCTCTGTTGCCCTGACCCGTTTGCTGTGTGAACAATACTGGCAAATTACGCCCGAGCTGATTCCGGCAACAGAGGGTTTTGAAAAGGAAATCGGAGCTGACACCGCAGCGCTGATTATTGGCGACCGCACTATCGGTCTGCACGACAGATATCCCTATGTATATGATCTGGCAGAGGCCTGGACTGCCTGGACGGGACTTCCTTTTGTGTTTGCAGCATGGATTGCAGTGAAACCGCTGCCGGAAGACATGCTCCGTCAGTTTAACGCGGGGCTTGAAGCAGGTATCAGGTATGTGCCCGAACTGGTCAAAGTGTTACCCGATATGCCTCAGTTTGATCTGGAATACTATTACAGGCATTACATCAGCTATGAACTCGATGACGCCAAATGGCAGGGCCTGAACAGGTTCCTGAGTGCACTGGCCGGCGAGAAAGGTTACAACCTGAAAAGACAGACTGTTTAACGTACAACGGCAACCGGCATTTTGGGGTCATAAGTGCCCTTCAGTACCGGACTCTGGCGGTTGGCAGTATATTCGCGTACCTTTTTGTTCACAAAATCGTACAACTCTTCCACTGTGACAACCTTGTCGGCATTGGTATCGGCTTCGCCTTTCAGGCCCCGTATAAGGAAGTGGCTGAACACGCCCTGCCGCAAACCGGAAGACTCCAGTGAGGTTTCATCGGCTTTGCTCGACATGATCAGCGCTGTTCCGGAAACAGACCTGGAAAGTGACTGGTAAAACTGTACCAGCATGGGCTCCGGTTCGCCAGAGCGCATGGCAAGCAATCCGCCGGAATGACAGGCATCAGCTACGCACAACTTGAACCGCGCTTTGGTCTTGCTGAACGCGGTTGCAATTTCTTCATGCAGCAGTTTGTTGTTGTATCCGTCAAAATCTATCGGGAGGAATGAACCATTCAGTCCATGCCCGGAGAAATAAAAGACAACCAGATCATCGGGGCCAGCCATCCCGAATACCTGACCGATATTTTCCAGTATGTTTTCGTGGGTGGCATCCTCATCAATGAGTACTCTTACCTGTTCATCGGGTAATGCACCCCCTTCCGGACTTTTCAGAAAGGCATAAAAACGGTAAGCATCATCGTCGGTGTAGCGCAGCACGGGCATGTGATCGTAAGTGGCAACGCCGCACACTACTGCCCATACTTTTGCTTTGGGTGATATGATCTGTATGGCAGGCTCTGCAGAAACGGCTGCACTGGCTGTATCTGCAGAGCTTGCTGGTCGTTCGCGTCCCATGTATTCCCCTGCCTTCCAGTAGCCATCCACTTCCGTTTTATCGCGCAGGGTAAGAGTGCCGGGTCCTTCAAAAGCTCCTTCAATCCAGTTGCCGGCGTAAATATCGCCATTGGCATACACACAGGTTCCGTAACCGTGTGGCATTCCCTCTTTGAACTGTCCTGAATATTTGGATGATCCCTCCTTGTACACAAATACGCCCTGCCCGTCGGTACAGTCGCCTTCGATACAGCCTGTGCGACCCATTTCCACCAGACTTTTTCCCAAAAACTCACCCTGCCTCCAGTCGCCACTCTCGCGGGTACTGTCCCGGAGTACGCGGGTGCCCTTGCCATCAGGGTAGTTTTCCCTGAATTCTCCGGAGTAAACATCGCCGTTGGCAAAGTAGAAAGTACCTTCTCCCTCAAATTTTCCGTTCAGGAAGTTGCCATCGTATTTACTGCCGTCGGGGTAGGCGAAGATGCCCGGCCCGTTCTGACAGTCGCCCGACAGGCATCCAGACTGAATATTCGTGCCGTCATCGGAGCGTTCCTCTTTTTTTCGGGCCACGTACTCCTCCAGCAGATTGCCATTCTCATCCACCGGTTTCCCTTTTTTCCAGAGGCCCGTCCGCACTGTACCGTCGGAATAGGTCTTGGTCCCCTTCCCTTCAGGATAGCGGTTGGCCCATTCTCCCTGGTATTTGGAGTTGTTGGTGTAGTAGCAGACTCCTACGCCATTAATCTCACCATTCTTGAAGTGACCGGTATATTTCGCTCCCGACGGAAAGAGATAGGTGCCGATTCCGTTCTGGCAGTCGCCTGTGATACACTGCGCAGACACCCCGGTACTGAAACAGAGCAGAAGAAAAACGAAGATTTGTTTGTTCATACGGTTTGACAGCGAAACATTGCAAGTGTAATTGTTCCCTTCCTGTTTCACTGATACAATTTAACTGAACAAACCCGCTTTTATTGTATGTTTCCCTGTTATGAAAATCATATTATGCGGCAGCAAATGTTTACTTCCGGATAATGGTGGTGTCTCTGTCGTAAACAAGACAGGTGAATATACCAATCGGATCGGCGGAACCACTTACATTGCTTTTGATCCGGGATGGTTGTGCAAACGGGTTCAGGTTGGCAATGACAGCGAGCTGCACGCTTTCCGTATAGTCGTAATGGGCGCGATTGATATGATATATTGTATTGTAAACTGTATCTCCCTCTTTCAGCTCGTAACCTGTTCCGAATGCAATCATCGGCTTTTCAGAAAAACGATCGGTGACCAGAAAATCCTGCTGCGGCAGGCTGTCCAGCGATGAGTAATGCAACATTCTGCGGTAAAAGTTCTCCGTGTTCATGTCATCTGTAATAAATGTGAGCACACGGGCAAGGGTGTCGAAACGCGGATCAGGGTTGTAGTCGCAAACCACACTGTCTATCGGAACAGGCGGAAGCATGGCGGTAATACCAGTAATTGTTCCGCCGCCATCAGGAAGGGTAACCTGCAGGGTGTACTCGATACCCGGGGTAGAGGGTACGATGTTCCAGCCGGTATAGTTGAAGATTTTTACCGGACTCAGTTCAAAAGTGGGTACGTTGTATAGCGTATCTGTCTGACCATTGTAAGAGATGGTAACACTGGCACCATTCAGCAGTGTTTTCTGTAAAAAAGTGGAGTCGAGACCGAAAGGATCGAAATAGGAGTATCCCCTTGAAAGCAGGAGCCTGAATGGTTTGCCCGGTTCCAGGTAACACTCCACAACTGGCTGGCCTTCATAGGCCGGCAGATCAATTTCCACGTCTTTGGTGAGGTTGCAGGAGGTGAGTGCTGCAATGCAGGCTATCAGCGACAGAATCTGAATTTTCATATCAGCGGTTGTTTTGGATCAGAATTTGAAATTCCAGGTGATACTGGGAAGGATGGGGAAAAGTGAAACCTGTTTTGCCTTGATTCCTGTGGGCACATCGCCAACAGGCGTGCTCTGAAATTCGGCATCCAGATAAATGAAGTACGGATTTCTGCGGTCGAGTACGTTATAAACGCTCAACGTAAGATCATGCTCGCTTCTGCTGGTCTGCCACTTGTAAATCAGGCCCAGGTCGGCCCGCATATACGGCGGATATCTGAATGAGTTCCTGTTGCCATAAACGGGCACAATGGTTTGTATGGGCGCTCCGGGTATATCCTGTACCGAAATTCTGCCCTGCGGAAGCCAGGAAACGTATCCGGATGAATAAACCCATGTGGCGGTGGCCTGCCAGTGCTTGTTGAATTCGTAGGTGCCTACCACTGTCAGGTTGTGACGTGTATCGAACCTCGGACTGAAGTATTCTCCGTTATTGATGACCGGGAAGCGACCGCGTTTTGCCCACGAGAGTGTGTAACCTATCCAGCCTGTCAGGCGACCTTCCTTCTTTTCAATTTCCAGTTCGAGCGGACTGTAGGCGAAACCCCTGCCAAAGGTGAGTTCTTCCTCGAGATTATTGTTGCCAAACAATTCTGCGCCGTCCACGAAATCAACCTGATTTTGCAGCCACTTGTACCAGGCCTCCCAGGTTACAAGCACCTGATCGCCGATGAGCCAGGAAATACCGCCAGCTATCTGGTCGCTGACTTCCGGCTTCACATTTTCGGTACTTGGATACCAGATATCGGTAGGCAGGGAAAGTCCGCTGCTCGCAAGCAGGTGCACGTACTGATTCATGCGCGCATACGAGAGCTTGCCCGAGAATCTGTTGCTGAAGGAGTAGTTGGCTGCTACACGCGGTTCTATGTTTGCATAGAATGCCGGCTTGTTCTGCCATGCAGAGAAACGAAGCCCGTAGTTTACTTTCAGTTTTGGCGTGGCTGTCCATTCATCGGAGGCGTAAGCGCCGTATTCCATGCCAAAATACTCTCTGCCGGCATTGAACTGCACCTGCCCGTCGTCACTGCCGGCTTTCAGGCGTGCTGTGACAAAATCGTGCCAGGTGATATTTCCACCAAAGCGTATCGTGTGCCGGTCGTCGGGCTGATAGTAGAAGTCCACTTTGGTATTGGCATCCTTGATGTTGCTTCCCAGGCTGAAGGAAAAGCCCTGCAGTATATTTTGTATATTATACTGGTAATCGGAGTAGGTAAAAGTAGTATTGGAGAACAGTTTCGGGCCAAAAACGTGGTTCCAGCGGGCTGTTCCGGTAGCATTCCCCCAATCGAATCGGAAGTTGAAATTCTGATCCCGGAAATTGAACACGTCGCGGCCGAAATATCCGCTGAAATAAATCCTGTCCTTCTCTGTAAGTTGAAAATTGACTTTGGTATTCAGGTCGTAAAAGTAATAATCGGGTATTTTGGCGAAATCCGGATCACTGGCATTCGCTTTGTTCACCTCGTTGGTAAATATGTCTATATAGGTGCGGCGGCCGCTTACCACGAAGGATGATTTGTCTTTCTGGATGGGGCCCTCTACGGTAAGTCTGCTGGATATGAGCCCGACACCGCCTGAAGCCGTGTATTTTTTGTTGTTTCCTTCTTTCATCCGTACATCAATAACTGATGAAAGTCGGCCTCCGTATTGCGATGGAAACCCTCCTTTGTAAACCTTCAGGTCTTTCACTGCATCCGAGTTGAACGTGCTGAAGAATCCGAACAGGTGGTTTGGGTTATATACCACGGCCTCGTCCAGTACAATCAGGTTTTGGTCGGTGTTTCCTCCCCGTACAAAAATGCCGGTAGTACCCTCCGATCCCGGTGTAAAACCCGGTTTGAGCTGTAAAACTTTGATGATATCTGTTTCGCCAAAGAGTGCAGGAACGGCCTTCAATTCGCGGGTACTGATCGTGGTAACCGACATTTCTGTGCTTTTTACCTTGTCGGCAAGCACATTCGCTTTGATAACGACCTCATCAATAAGGGAACCTGTCTGGTTGAGTGAAATATCCAGCTTGATTTCACCGTTGGGATATACAGTCCGGGCCTGCGACTCATAACCGACGTAGCTGAACACAATCGTAACGGAATCGCTGCCAGCCGGAATCGAAAGGGAATAGAAGCCATATTCATTGCTCACATTCCCCTTCGACAGGCCAACGGCCACTACAGAAGCTCCGATCAGTGTTTCGCCGTTTTGGGCGTCCCGCAATACACCGCTGATGGTGGCATTTTTTTGTGAAAATACAGTGAGTGAGGGCAGAAGTAGCAGGATTGTCAGTATGTGGCGCATAGCGTATCTGGAAAAGAAAAAAAACCAAAACGCAGAGTGGCAAACTTTGTTCTGACATCCGGCCCTTTTGTCGGGCAATTCCAAATAAATTTCAACCAACGATCAATTCTGATCTGCGAACTGTCGCCCGGACATACTCAGACACGGGTTATTTTTGCTCCTATGGCATTCAGACGGCGGTCAATGTACTGATAGCCACGGTCTATCTGATGTACATTGTGTATGACACTTCTGCCCTTGGCCGAGAGTGCTGCAATGAGCAGCGCCTGTCCGGCTCTGATATCGGGCGAGCTCATTTCTATCCCCCTGAGCGGGTAACGCCGGTCGAGACCGATGACGGTGGCGCGGTGTGGGTCGCACAGGATGATCTGGGCTCCCATATCAATCAGGTTATCTACAAAAAACAACCTGCTCTCAAACATTTTCTGGTGTATCAGCACAGATCCTCTTGCCTGGGTGGCTGTTACCAGTACGATTGACATGAGATCGGGAGTGAATCCGGGCCACGGAGCATCGTAAATGGTCAGAATGGAACCGTCAATGAATGTATTGATCTCGTAGTGCTCATGTGGCGGGATATGCAGATCGTCGCCCTTGCGCTCTATGGTAATCCCGAGTCGCTCGAAAGTATGTGGAATGATCCCAAGATGGTCCACGCCGGCGTTTTTGATGGTTATATCTCCTCCGGTCATGGCTGCCAGACCTATGAACGAGCCAATTTCAATCATGTCGGGCAGGCAGCGGTGCTCGGTGCCTCCGAGTTGTTCAACGCCTTGAATGTGAAGCAGGTTGGAACCGATTCCCTCGATGCGCGCACCCATGCGCGAGAGCATACGGCAAAGTTGCTGAACATACGGCTCGCAGGCTGCGTTGTATATGGTTGTTTTACCCTTCGCCAGCACAGCGGCCATGACTACGTTGGCCGTTCCGGTGACAGATATTTCATCGAGGTGGATATATGTACCCTTCAGTCCATCAGAGGGCTTTTCAACATAGTAAATGTCCTGTTTGTCGTCGTATTTGAACTCGGCGCCGAGTTGCTGGAATCCAAGAAAGTGGGTGTCGAGCCTTCTGCGTCCTATCTTGTCGCCTCCCGGCTTGGGCAGCGTGGCGCGACCAAAGCGGGTGAGCAAAGGACCGATCAGCATAACTGAACCGCGAAGGCGTCCGGCATCGCGCATGAATTCCGGCGATCGCAGGTAGTCAATATCAACAGATCCTGCACAGAATCTGTATGTGTCTTCGGAAAGTCTCTCGACCGAAACACCAAACCCCCTGAGCAGATCTATGAGTTTGTTGACATCCAGTATGTCCGGTATGTTGGAAATGGTTACGGAATCGTTGGTCAGCAGTACAGCACTGATGATTTGCAGTGCTTCGTTTTTTGCCCCCTGAGGTTGCAGATCGCCATGTAACGGCTGGCCGCCGATCACTTCAAAACTGTCCATGTATGTTTTTGTTGTTCCTTTTACTGATCCTGATCGCCAAATGTATCATCGGGTCTGCGGGCTTTTCCGGGGCGGGGTGGGGCGGGGTCGCCGGTATTATCACCGTTTCCGTCGGATGAAAAATCCTCTTCATCACCGGGCGCACCCTGGTTATCGTACACATCGCAATTGGTTTCGATATTCAGCTCTCCCGGGGGAGGGGTAAATCTTGCTGTGTAGTCGTATCCTGAATCGGGGTCATTTTCGAGTCGCGCAATGAAGTCGGCAAATATGGGTCGGGCAAGTTTTGACCCCTGGCCGTCTGCCAGACTGAGGAATCTGATCCAGCGATCTTCTCCGCCCACCCAGGTGCCCACCACCAGTCGGGGGGTCACGCCCATAAACCAGGCATCAGCATAACTGTTCGTGGTTCCTGTTTTTCCTCCTGAATCACTCTTCAGTTTATTGATACCCGGAGCGCCTTTCACATTGTATTTCAACATGTCGAGTATCACCCAGTTGGCATCGGCAGGAAGCGCGGCTTTTTCTTCCGGAATGGACCTGTACAGCAGTCTGCCGTTCCTGTCCTCGATTTTTCTGATAACATAGGGCTCCCTGTACACCCCGTTGTTGGCGATGGTGGAATAAGCCCCGGTCATGTGCATGACAGTCAGGTCTGCAGAGCCCAGGCATATGGACGGCGAGCCGGGCGGAATGAGATACCTGCCATTGGATTGCCTGGCCGAGTCTATACCCATATTGTTGCATAACCCGCGCACAGGTTCGGTATCTCCCAGTTGTTTCATCAGATAAGCGCTCACGGAGTTCACCGAGTTCTTCAGGGCCTCCTTGAGGGTAAGACGCTCGCCTGTGTATTCTCCCGTGGCATTTTTGGGCGTCCAGTCGGTCAAATGTTTGAAATTCATGTAACCCTTTTCGATGGTCACTGGCTGGTCAAATACTTCAAAGCACGGACTTATATGTTGTTGTGCAATCGCGGTGGCGTAAACAAAGGGCTTGAAAGTGGATCCCACCTGTCGCTGCGAGTAGATGTGGTCGAACTGGAAGTACTTGAAATTGATGCCTCCCACCCATGCCTTGATTTCACTGTTGCCGGGATCAACCGCCAGCACACCCGTTTGCAGGAACATCCTGTGATAGCGGAGGCTGTCCATGGGGGTCATAAAGGTATCTTTCTCAAACCGCGGGCTTCCCCATGTAAAAACCTTCATGCGTGCAGGTGTGCCGTACACTTTCGTGATGGACGCTCTCAGCGATTTGTAACTGTTTTTGGCAATGGCCCAGTTTTTCGAGCGCATGATGTCTTTGTAGGCTGCTGCCTGTGCGGCCGTAGCCTCTCCGCGAATACTGCCGGGCTTTTTTTCCTCCCTGAGCATCCGCTCCATATCAATGTCCCGAAGCTCAAATGAAAAGTCATTTTTGATTTCTACGCAAACCTGATCCATGTACTGGGGCCAGAGAGCCTCAAAACGCGAGTCCTTGCGCACCAAGCCCCAGAGCGACTCCTCCCGTAACTTCATTTCATCTTCTGTGGCGTCTCCTGACTTGTGCTTCCACGGGTCGCGGCCTTTCCATACCTGAAAAAACCGGGCCTGTGTTTTTTTCATCTGTGCAACCATCGCCTCTTCGGCGTGTCGCTGATAAACAGGATCAATCGTGGTATAAATCCTGATTCCATCGCGGTATATATTGTACCGCGAGCCATCGGGTCGTCTCGCCTGCGGTTGCTCCAGTATCTGTGACACCTGCTTTTCCAGATAATCGCACAGGTAAGGCGCCTTGTCATCAACAAATGTTACGGGTTTGAAATTGATTCCAAGCGGGAGCAGTTTCAGGCTGTCGTACTGGGCCTCTCTCAACACGCCGTTGTGGCGCATCTGCGACAATACCACCCACCTGCGGCGCATGGCCCGATCCGGATGACGGTTCGGATTGTAGCGAGCCGGATTCTGTAACATGCCTATCAGCATCGCCGCTTCCTGAATTTTCAGTTTCGACTGGTCTTTACCAAAATAGACCTCCGAGGCTGCATGTACGCCGTAGGCATTGTTGATAAAGTTGAACTGATTGAGATACATGGAGATGATCTCTTCTTTCGTATAGGCTCTTTCCAGCTTGACGGCTGTTATCCACTCCCTTAATTTCATGTAAATCAGTTTGAAAAAACGCTCAAACCGGTTTAATCCCTCAAAATCACGGTCGGAATACAACATTTTTGCCAATTGCTGGGTAATTGTCGAACCGCCTCCCGAACTTTGGTCTGCCAGAAGGATGGTACGCACCATGACTCTTGCAACTGCCCTGGCATCTATACCGCAATGTTCCCTGAAACGCTCGTCCTCGGTGGAAATCAAAGCGGAAACAAGGTGGGGATTCAGATTTTCGTAGGAAACCGGTACGCGGTTTTCCACAAAATATCTGCCCAGAACTTCGTTGTTGTCGGCCAATACCTCACTGGCAAGGGCTGAAGCAGGATCTTCCAGCTCTCTGAACGATGGAATGGACGTAAAGTTGATAATCAGAAATATCACCGCCACGCTGATCATGCCGCCAAGCAGAAGGCGCCATGTCAGACGAATAATTTTCCCGTACAGGGGCATGCGCCTGTTCTGCAGAGATGCCTTGATTGTAATCAGTCGCTGAGGCTCCATTTTTTTCTGTGTTGGGTGATGTTTCAACCGCAAAAGTACTCAAAAAAAATAATTTGTTTCATGTTTCAAATGATATGTGTGCCGGCTTTTCTGACGTTCTGTTACGCCGTGATTATGCTGGTTTATCTCGGCGGTTTTTTGCGGGCTCGTCTTCATCCTGTCAGGCGGCTGTCTGCCCCGGGTTTGCGCGTCGCTGTTGTCATACCGGCCAGAAATGAGGCTGCTGTCATCCGGAACTGTATTTCATCGGTACTCAATGGCTCTTATCCACCGAATTTGATTGAACTGGTTGTTGTCGACGATTTCTCAACGGATGAAACTGTTACTGTAGTGTCTGATTTGTACGCAAGTATGCATGAAAATATGTCTGTAAAACGCCTGATCAGTCTTGCAGGGTATCTGCCCCCCGAAAGAAGCGGGTTTCCCAACAAGAAAAAAGCTTTGGAACTGGCTGTGGCTGCTGTCAGCGCTGATATCATTGTTACTACGGATGCCGATTGTGTGGTTCCACACAACTGGCTGAACATCATTGTTGCACAGTTTGTCTCAAATTCAGACCTGCAAATTCTGGCCAGTCCGGTGCTTTGTTCTTCCGGTGATTCGCTCATTCAGCGTTATCAGGCCCTCGATTTTATCGGGCTGATGGGTATAACTGCCGCAGGTTATGAACTGGGATGGCATCAGATGGGTAACGGAGCTAACCTGGCCTACCGGAAATCAGCTTTTCAGGCTGTAAATGGCTATGAGGGTAACGACCATATTCCCTCCGGTGACGATATGTTTCTGCTGGGGAAAATCAGTGAAAGGTGGCCCGGCTCCGCCCGTTTTCTCCTGTCACGCGATGCGGTGGTTACTACGCTCCCGCGCCCCGACTGGCGCAGTTTTATACGTCAGCGTATCAGGTGGGGTAGCAAGAATTCGGCAATACCCGGTGTCGCTGTCAAATTGATTTTACTCTCGGTGCTGCTGTTCTGTATGGGTATCTGGATATCGCTGATTGCTGCTTTGGCCGGCTTTATTCCCTGGCAGGTCTTCCTGGTTCAGGTTTCTGTCAAGTTCCTGTTTGACTATATATTGATGAGCAGTGCAGCCTCCTTTTTCGGCAGGAGAGAGTTGCTTCGGTATTTCCCGGTCATGTCGCTTGTTCACACCGCTCAGATTGCGGTTGCCGGCGCAGGCAGTTTGCTGCCGGGCAGGAGCAAGTGGTAATCAGAAACTGTGCCTCAGTCGCAGGTAAACTGACAGATACTGGTCTCTGAAACGGTCGCCGGGTGTCTCAAGCATGAATATCTGTCCGGTGAGGTCTATGTCCCAGTTTTCTTTGATGTTGTAGGCAAGCGCCGGCACAGCGATCAAAAGATTGAATTGGGGGGAATATACCAGTGCAGCCGATGCATTCAGTATTGGAGTTACAGGTTTGACAACTGATACGATAACCGACCATTTGACGGGCATCAGCCGGTCGGGCGCCAGTACGTTTGTTGACAGCGCTGACGGTTGCAACGGGTCGGCGGAGGCTCCGCCTGCGTACAATAATCCTGAACTGATATACCATGAATGGGGTAATAATCTGTCTATTTGTACTGTGGCACTGAATGTGGAACCTGTATCGGCTCCAAACCACGCCATTTCTCCCTTGAAACCGAATTGTCCAAGTGGCCCTGCCCACCCCATACCGGCTGTCCATCGCCCCTTGTACAATCCTGCTATCCCTTGCAGGTCGTACTCTTTCCAGTTGTATGACAACCGTACGGCCGCTATGTAACTGCTGTCGGCCCTGCTTCCACTGACGGCTGCATCGAGGGTAACCGACTCTTTGAATCTCTTTTCAATGAGTATGGCATCCGTTCCGGGCCGCTCCTCGTAATCAAAATCGAGAAAATTCCAGGCATTGAACAGATCGTTGGGTGTCCAGGTAGTGGCAATACCCCAGTTGATTCGCTGCCTGCCCACCCGCACACGCCAGTCTGCGCGCGTGTAGTCAATCCACAACCGGTCAATCATCGTGCTCCAGATGAACGCGTCATTTCTCGAAACAAAAGCTCCATCCCACAAACCATTATCCCTGTCCAGCAGCCCGGCATAATAGCTGCTGCCCGTGCGGGAATTTTCTCCATAGAAAAGTCTGTTTCGGAGTTCGGCGTCTATTGTCCAGTTGCTGTCGGGTTTGTAATTGAAAATCAGGCGATTGTGTAAAAACCCATCGGTAAGTGACAGCTTTGCCGGCCCTGCCCAGGCAAGGCTCTGCATATTTTTCACATACCCTCTGAATTCCCACTTCCGGCTTACGGTGTCTTCCTGAGCGCGCGCATGCGTGTATGTACAGCCGAGGGTGAGAATGAGTAGTATGCAGCGGAGTATGTTCATTTTGTGTCTTCCGATATTTTTCCATCAACAAGCCTCACAACCCGCCGGGCGCGGTCAATGACGCGCTGATCGTGGGTGGAAAAAAGAAATGTAATATTCTCTTCCTCATTGAGTCGTGCCATCATATCGAGCAGATTGTTGGCTGACGCTGAATCGAGATTGGCAGTTGGCTCATCGGCGAGAATGAATTTGGGTTTCGATGCCAGCGCTCTGGCAACTGCCACGCGCTGCTGTTGGCCCCCCGATAATTCCCCCGGGCGAGCATCTCCTTTGTCCGAAAGCCCGATGGCAGCAAGTAACTCGTTTACCCGCATTTCCCGAACTGTCTTTGGAACGCCCTGTAGCAGAAGGATGAACTCTATGTTCTCGCGGGCGGTAAGTACCGGGATCAGGTTGAACGACTGGAATACAAAACCGATGTTGTGCAGCCTGAAATTGATCAGCTCACTCTCTTTCAATCCGGTAATATCTACTCCCCCTACAATTATCTGGCCTTCAGTGGGCCTGTCGAGGCCGCCGAGCAGATTCAGCAGGGTGGTTTTACCTGACCCCGACGGGCCAACCAGCGCAGTAAACTCTCCTTCTGTAATATGAAGGTGTACGTTGTTTACTGCATGAACAGGTACTGCCGACTCCTCGTTGTAAATTTTACTGACGTTATGGGCGTCCAGAACAACTTTTTCCATATATGTTATCGTCTGATGGCTTCTGCCGGTTTAAGTCTGAGTACACGCATGGCAGGTACAATCGCCGAAACCAACGCGGTAAACATGACCAGAATCATGGTGTAAACAACGCTGTGAAATGGTAATTCAGGGTATATAATCTGTGCATATCCGAAGCGACTCATCGTTTCTCCGGCCATATCCGAGAAATCTATTCCGTGTTTACCCACCCATAATATAATCAGCCACCCCGTAAACAGGCCGACCGGCGCTCCGGCCACTGTCAGGAATATTGTTTCCAGCAGGATCATGGCAAATAACCTGAGTTTGCTGGTTCCGATGGCCATCAGCATTCCAATCTCCCGCGCGCGCTCAAGGACGGCCATCAGCATGGCATTCACTATTCCAAACGACAGTGCCATCAGTATAATCACGATAAATATCATGCTGTATGAATCCAGCGATGATATGACCAGATCGGTTTCAGGACTGAGTTGTTTCCACGTTTCTACTTTGCAGCGGGGCAGGGCGGCCTGCAGTGCTGAAGCGGTGGCGTCCAGTTGTGAATCGTTTTCCAGCAGTATAGCCGCTTCATGGACCTGTTCTGTGATCCCCAACTGGGCATCCAGTTCATTTTTAAGAATGAAAATGTTCAGTTCGTCGAGTGGGGCATTCTCGCTCTGATACAGGCCACGCACCCTGAATGCTCCCGAAACTATATTTTCCTGTAAATCGGTAAAGGTCAGGACCACCCTGGAACCTGTCCGCAGGTTCATTTTTTCGGCCAGCCGGGTACTGACGAGAACCTGACCGGCTGCCGAAGTATCGAGGTAACGTCCGGATTTTACAAAAGATGCCATTGCTCTCGTGTTATTTTCCGCATCCGGGTTAATGCCGTGAATCATTACTCCGCTGGCACTGCCCGCATTGGCAATCATTCCTGAAGTAACACTCCTGAGCGAGGCAGATTTTATTCCCGGGATTTTCCGGATGGTCTCTTCGCTTTCAGTTGCCGGGAAGCTGAAGCCGGGCCTGTAATCCGATTTGAAATCGGGGTGGTGTATCTGGATGTGTGAAACCTCGTGCTCAATAGCTATTTTGAGACGGCTGTTACCCATTCCAAAATACAGGGAAATGATAAATACGCCTGCAACCATGCCCAGTGCAATGGAACTCATAATTACAGCGCTTCGAACCTTGTTGCGCCAGATGTTGCGCCAGGAAAGATAAATCAGCATGGTGGTTCAGCTTCTGATGGCCTGTACTGTATTCAGGCGCATAATGTGCCAGGCCGGAAAAACGGCCAGTACAAGCGCCAGAGTCAGTACGATGGCTGTTTGACTGATAAATATGTCTGCCTGAACAACGGTGGGAAATATTGCCTCAAAGCCGAATTGCTCGAAGGTTTCCCGCAGTGCTCCCCAGGCTTTTATCGGATTTTTCTCCAGGTACCATACCACAGGAAAACTGATCAGTACGCCGGCAATTGCTCCCAGAAATGCCACCAGTACCGACTCCACAACAGCGAGCCGGGCCAGTAAGCCGCGTTTCATTCCAAGTGCCACCAACATGCCGAACTCTCTCCTGCGCTCGGCAAGCATCATGAGCAGGGTAGAGAATATTCCGAATGAAATTAACAGATACAGCACACCCGAAATGATGTACATGCTGGCTGTATCTGTTTCTATGTGCTGAACAATATCCGGCATTTTATCCTCCCATGTCATCACATCGGCATTTTCCTGAAAAGTCGTCTGCAACGTGGAAGCCAGTAACCGGAACCGGGTTTCATCTGTCGGACTGACCACTAATGAGGTTACACGCTCGCCGGTATCAAACATCAGTCTGGCAGTACCTATATCCAGATATACCAGTCGCCGGTTTAGATCAGGAGAACCGAACCGCAGAATACCGGTTATTGCGTATTTTCCTGCTGCTGTTGAACCGTACATACTTTGTCCGAGTAACACGAGCGTGTCGCCGGTACGCACCCCCATGGAATTGGCAAGCCCTTCAGCCACCATGAGTCCGCTCCCGTCTTTTCCGGGATATTCGCCCGAGATCAGCTTGTCTTTCAGGTGTGTGATCCTGTTC
The DNA here is from genome assembly GCA_039804245.1 of Bacteroidota bacterium. Taxonomy (GTDB): domain Bacteria; phylum Bacteroidota; class Bacteroidia; order Chitinophagales; family Saprospiraceae; genus M3007. Next base: position 3,288 of record JBDLWO010000055.1, on the reverse strand, counting down.
TCTGCTTCCGGGTCAATACCTACCACCATGCATCCCTTTGTTGTTTCTCCGAATGAGGCCAGTGAAAAGGCTTCGAGCCGGGGAGTTACGCTGGCCACTCCCGGAGTTGCAAGAACTGACTGGAGGAGACTGTCGGTTAAAGGCAGACAGTTTTCAAGTGTCTGGTCTTTCCAGTAGCCTTTTCCGTGAATCTGAACATAACCGGTATAAAAACTGACAACATTGCGTATCAGATTGTCAAAAATACCTCTTTGCAGCGAAACAAGGGTTACCGACAGCAATACGGCGCTGCTGATACTGGCCATGGTTATGAATGTCCTGTTCTTGTTGCGCCACAGGTTGCGCCAGGCGAGTGTGAACAGCATGGCTACCGGATTTTGGTCATGTTTTCCACACTGAAGAAGGATTCCTCCAGTGGTTTGTCGAAAAGCAGCGACTTGTAAACAATAACTGTTTTCTGGCCGGGTTTTCCGGCGGGAATCATTTCAATACGGCCCGGAAGAAGACGCCCTCCCAGCATCCTGACATCCGATGACAGCATGGTGTTTTCCACCTGGTTATCCTCGCCATAAAATTCACCTTTCAGTTGTATGAAATCTTTGCGGTCTATCCAGACTATTACTTTCTCCCAAACCACCGCTGCACCTGCCATCGGTATCATCTCGATTTTATAGCAATGAAAAGTGCCAATATCCTCCTGTCCCAGCAGTTTGTGTGTGTAGTCATCGGCAGCCGACGATTCTTTCACCAGATCGTCGTTGGTAAAATCAGTTCCCATCCACGACTGGTTCATCATGGATGGCGGCAGTTTCACTTTGCGCTCGAGCGATGGAATCCAGTTCCATACTTCTTTCCTGCGCTTCAGATAGGTTACACCCTGATCCCTGGCAGGCGCCTGTACAAGTATCATGGCGAGGTCTTTACCTTTTGTCCATGCCTTGATTTCCATGCTGCGCGTCCATTTGGGCCGCACAGTGGTGATCGACATTTCAGCAACAGAGGTATTGCCGCGCAGGCGATCTTCCGATCGGCGGACTATTTCTTTTGCATCCTGGGAGATACCCTGCAGGGCGTAAAGAATCAGGGCAAAGGCCAGAACGAGTCTCATTTCACGTTGAGTTGGATGAATAACAGGTGTTAACGCAATCTCGCACAAAGTACGGGTTACTTCAGAAGATAAATGGTGATATTGGTCAGCATGCATACCATTTTGGTTCAGAGCTTTTTCGGGATTCTCTCGCCGAGTCAAAAAGGGCTTATTTTTGCCAACGGCAGAAAATCCTGAACAAGCGCTTACTTTTGCTTTCAAATTCTTCGAAATGCGTATTTCCATCGTACAAACCAGTCTTATCTGGGAAAATATTGAGGCCAATCTGCACAATTTCAGTGAAAAACTGGCGCCACTCGCCGGAAAAACTGATTTGGTTGTTCTGCCGGAAATGTTCACCACCGGATTCACTATGAATGCCGCCGGACTGGCTGAGGGTATGGATGGCGTTACAGTAAGGTGGATGAGGGAAACGGCTGCGCAACTCGGCTCTGCCGTGACAGGCAGCTTCATCTGCAGGGAAGCCGGCCTGAACAGAAACAGGCTGGTTTTTATGTTTCCCGATGGCCATTATGAGTTTTACGACAAACGACATCTCTTCACGCTCGCGGGCGAACATGAAGTGTTTTCTCCCGGCAGCCGTAAACTGATGCTGGAATGGATGGGATTCCGCATGCGTCCCATGATCTGCTATGATCTGAGGTTTCCTGTCTGGAGCAGAAATGAAGCATCCGACGCTTACGATCTGATGCTGTACGTGGCCAACTGGCCCTCCAGACGCAGCCAGCACTGGCGTTCGCTGCTCCCGGCAAGAGCTGTTGAAAACCAGTCGTACCTGGTGGGCGTGAATATCGTGGGGCGAGATGGCCATGATCTGGAGTACTCCGGCGACTCGTGCGTGATTGATTACTCAGGGCAACAACTGGCTTCACTTTCATCCTGTGAAGCTGTTGTAACTGTTTCCGTTTCCTTGCAGGAATTGCACGATTACAGAGCCAGGCTGCCGTTCCTGAACGATGCCGACCAGTTCCTGATAAAATGAAAATATCTGCATATTTACTTGGATGATAAATCCGCTTTTCTACCTTTGCGATAATTACAACCAGTCAATAGCTCTTCGGGAGCACATAATCGCCCTTTAATCCCTGTCCTTTGGGCGCACTTTCTGCGAATTTTCTGCCTCTTTTGGGGTGGAGAAGACCAGTTTTATGGTTATTTACCGCAGAGCAAGTTGTATAACATGACCGAAACAATTTACACTCCGTCCCCCCGGAAACCCCTTCCACGCCGGCTGTCAGCCATGCTGCTGCTGTCTTCCCTGCTTTTTCTTCTGACGTCTTTCAGGCCCGCAGGCTACCCTCCGACTTTCGGCGCCAGCGATGCAGAGGCTCTGCAGTTCCGGAGCGAGATAGCGGGGTATGCACAGAATTTTCTCGGGCTTCGTTACCGTTCGGCAGGCCACTCTCCGACAACCGGATTTGACTGTTCCGGCTTCACCCGCTTTGTTCTGGACGAGTTTGGTGTCAAGGTGTCTTACAGCGCAGCACTCCAGTCGAAGCAGGGAGTAAAAAAATCACTGAAAGATGTTCTTCCCGGCGATCTGGTTTTCTTTGGAGCCCCGGGCAGAATTCAGCACGTAGCCATGGTTGTTGAAAATACGCGTGAAGGTATAATTTGTGTGCACAGCACCTGCAGCCGCGGTATAATAGTCGAAAACATCTCCACGTCAAAGTACTGGAAGCCGAGAATTCTCTTCGCGCGCGATGTTATTCGCGTGGAAGCTGGTCTCTGAATGTAGCTATTATTTTATCTACCTCATTTTTCTTGCGCCGGGAAACCGGAATCATATCTCCGTTTTTCAAAATAACGCTGCTGGGAAGTACCTGGCTCGCATTGCTCAGGTTGAGCAGATAGGATGCATGGCAACGGATATATCTCTGTGTGGGCAAGGCTGCTTCAAGGCTGCCTATATTCTTTGAAATGATGATTTTTTCATCTTTCAGATGTACAAAGGTGTAATTGCCCGATGCCTCGAAGTACATGATCTCATCGTGCCTGATTTGACGCCTGTCTCCGTCTGTGTTGACTGAGAAGAACTCGTATTCATTCATTTTCCTGATATCCTCTGCCAGGCGGCCCACACCCTTGCAAAACTCGTCATCGTCAATGGGCTTCAACAGATAGTAGGAAGCACTTTTGTTGAGAGCTTCAATGGCGTAGTGTGAATAGGCCGTCAGAAA
>JBDLWO010000054.1:0-17016 GCA_039804245.1 Bacteroidota bacterium | reverse complement strand
CCCTTCATCTGTTATTTTGTCGTAGCGTACATCGGATATCATCTGTACGCCCCTGTTTCTGAGTGTTATCCGGTGGGCCCAACCGGTAGTTTTTCCGAGTTTGTCACCCATTTTCCCCTTGGAGCGCTGGAGGAGCCACACCTGTCGGGGCGATTCCTCCCTGACAGGTGTGGTTATTCCCCCCCTGTTCTGATAAGCAGGGTCAATGCCCCACTCGGCCAGGTAGTGTTCTACCGGGTTTCCCGATTTGATTGCCGGTTGTGTCAGGTACATGGCTACGTCGAATCCGATACCGCCGGCGCCTATGATGGCGACTGATTGTCCGGGAATTACCTTGCCGGTGAGTACATCGGTATAGGAAATCACTTTGGGAAGGTCAATGCCCTCGATATGTGGTTTTCTGGGCGTGATTCCGGTGGCGATCAGGATCCGGGAAAAATTGCCCTGCAGCAGGGTTTCTGTACTGACGCGTGTATGCAGGTGTACACTGACGCCATGTTTTTTCAGCATGGCGGCAAAATATCGGATAGTCTCCTGAAATTCATCTTTTCCCGGAATCCTTTTGGCCAGGTTGAACTGTCCGCCGATTTCTCCGGATGCTTCAAAGAGGTGGACCTCATGACCCTGAGCTCCGAGTTCGGTTGCTGCCGAGAGGCCGGCAGGGCCAGCTCCAACGACAGCGATCTTCTGTGGGGCAGGGCAGGGGGCTGTTTCCGGTATAGAAATTTCGCGACAAGCCCTCGGGTTGACGAGACAGCCTGCCGTTTTTCCACTGAAAATACGATCCAGACAGGCCTGGTTGCAGGCAATACAGGTATTGATTTCTGCTGAATTGTCCGTTTGCGCCTTGACCATGAAATGAGGGTCGGCCAGGAAAGGGCGGGCCATGGAGATCATATCGGCATAGCCTTCCCGGAGAATTTCTTCCGCTTTTTCGGGTGTGTTGATACGGTTGGTAGTAATCAGCGGGATGTTCAGTTTCCCTTTAAGCTGTCGGGTAACCCAGGCATAGGCGCCCCGTGGTACCATAGTTGCAATCGTCGGGATACGTGCCTCATGCCACCCGATTCCTGTGTTGATCATGTTGGCGCCGCCAGCTTCTATGGCCAGGGCGAGTTGTTCCACCTCATCGAAAGTGGATCCTTCCTCCACCAGATCGAGCATACTCACCCGAAAGATGACGATGAAGTCTTTACCAGCCTTTTCACGTACTTTCCGCATGATTTCGAGCGGAAAGCGGATGCGGTTGTTGAAAGAACCACCCCAGTCGTCGGTACGCCGGTTGGATCTGGGTGCGATGAACTGATTGATGAGATAACCTTCACTGCCCATAATTTCTACGCCATCGTAACCTGCTTCTCGCGCGAGTGCTGCCGTGTGTGCGAAGTCTTCGATAGTGGAATGTATGAGGCGCTCGCTCATTTCCCACGGTTTGAAGGGAGAAATCTGACTTCTGACCGGAGAGGGTGCCACCAGGAACGGGTGCATGGCATACCTGCCGGCATGGAGTATCTGCAGGCAGATTTTACCGTCTTCAGCGTGAACTGCCGCAGTGACATTCCTGTGGCGCGACACTTCCGTGCTGCCCGTTAATTTGGCGCCGAACGGGGCCAGCCGGCCTTGCCGGTTGGGCGAAATGCCTCCGGTTACCATGAGGCCGGCGCCGCCGCGAGCTCTTTCGGCAAAATACGCTGCGAGCGCCTTCAGGTCGTCCTTTCGCTCTTCCAGTCCGGTATGCATGGAACCCATGAGCGACCGGTTTTTCAGGGTGGTGAAACCAAGATCCAGCGGACTGAAGAGATGCGGGTAAGACATATTGGAAGTATTAACGGACGATCAGTTTTTCCCGTTCGGGCCCGGTTGAGATCATGGTAAATCTGACACCGAGGTGATTTTCCAGCGTTTTTATGAAATGCAGCGCTGCCTCGGGCAGGTCATCATAATGGCTGGCATTGTCGAGCGGGCAGTTCCAGCCGGGCAAAATTTCCATAACGGACTGCATACCGTTCATATTAAGATCGAAGGGAACAATTTCACTTTCAACCCCTCCATAATTATACGAATTGGCTATGCCGATGGACTCAAATGCATTCAGCACATCAATTTTGGTCATACAGAGTTCGGTGACGCCGTTCAGCATGATGGTGTATTTCAACTGCGGGATATCAATCCAGCCACAGCGGCGCGGGCGGCCTGTAGTTGAGCCGAATTCATTGCCGATTTCACGGAGTTTATCGCCGACATTGTCGAGGAGTTCGGAAGGGAACGGTCCGCTGCCCACGCGGGTGCAGTAGGCTTTGGTGATGCCTATAACCCTGCCGATACGCTGAGGAGCTACGCCGAGGCCGGTGCATACACCAGCAGTGATAGTATTGCTGGAAGTGACAAACGGATAGGTGCCGAAATCAATATCCAGCATACTGCCTTGTGCCCCTTCGGCGAGGATTCGCTTTCCGGCGTTCAGTGCATCATTTATATAATATTCACAATCAACCAGTTGCAGAGCATTCAGAGCAGACAGGCTGTCAAACCATACAGCCTCCTCCTTATCCAGATCGAAGTCAATGGCCGGATAAATTTTCAGCAGTTCCAGGTGTTTGTGTTTGAGGGCATTATAGCGTTCCATGAAATCGGATGAGGCAATATCGCCTACCCGGATGCCATTTCGACCGGTTTTGTCCATGTAAGTGGGGCCTATACCCTTGAGTGTAGAGCCGATTTTGGCCTTTCCCTTGTGTGCTTCACTGGCGGCATCGAGCCAGCGATGTGTAGGAAGTATGAGATGTGCCTTTTTTGAAACCAGCAGGCGGCTGTGGAACAGTACCCCACTTGCCTCGAGAGAGCGAAGTTCTTTCTGGAATACGATGGGATCGAGAACCACCCCATTTCCAATCAGGTTAATCAAGTTTTCGCGGAAAATACCGGAAGGAACAGTATGCAGGACGTATTTATTACCGTCGAATTTCAGGGTGTGACCAGCATTAGGCCCCCCCTGAAAGCGGGCAACCATGTCGTAACTGGTAGCGAGATAGTCAACAATTTTGCCTTTCCCTTCGTCGCCCCATTGCAGACCGAGGATAACATCAATTTTGTTCATTGGAACGGTTTAGCCTGTGAGCCGCAAAAATATGAAAATACCGGGGTTCTGCGTTTCATTTTAGCAGTTACCATTTTATCCTGTACCTTTGTGCCATGAGTTTCCGGTTTATTTGTGCACTCATTATGCTGGTTCTGCCTTTGAGAGGGGAGGGCCAGAGTTCAGGCAATCCTTTTGATTTGTCACATCGCCTGGTTCGGTCGGCATTGCCGGCTGCAGGTGAGCCTGTGTCGAACCCCTTCGACCTTGTTTCTCATCAGGTTCCGGGTGCCGGTGTTGCTATGGCGCGCAACGAGACAGTGCGTATCAATCCCTTTGCTGTGTTGCCGCGGGGGGGCGGGATGCCGGGGAGCGCCCTCTTCTCGGTACTGCTCGTAGTTCTGGCATTTCTGACCTTTTCTGTGGCAACCAACCGGACGGCTTTGGGTAAATCCTGGCGTGCTTTTCTGAACGATAATGCCCTGAATGTAGCCATGAGGGAAGCATCGGGTCTGGTAGGCAGCACACCATATTACATGTTGTTCATTAACTACCTGGCAAATGCGGGAGTGTTCATTTTTCTGATGACGCGGGCATTTCAGGGGGAGAAATTCAACAACCTGAAGTTTCTGCTGGTTTGCATACTGTTTACTTCAATACTGATGCTGGGAAAGCAGTTATTGGTCAATATTGTCAGTTTCCTGTTTTCTGTGCCGGAAGAGGCTCGCAGATATAATTTTTTGACAGTCATTTTTGACTGTGTTCTCGGATTGTTTCTGGCTCCGTTCAATCTGATGATTGCCTTTGCTGTACAAGGTGATTATCAGATACTTATGGCATTCTGGATGGTTGGCTTACTACTTGTTTTTTATGGTTACCGCACTTTAAGGGCGCTCACTATCGGAAGCAAATTTTTGGGTAGTACCCCTTTTCACTTTTTATTGTACCTTTGCGTCGTCGAGATTTTGCCGCTGGTGATTCTGACCAAACTGGCATTACTCCAGACAAGCTGATAATCAACGAATGACCGCTTCCATAACGCCAACTGAACTATTGCCGGTTTGCTCCGGTCTTGCACCCAAACTCTGATTAATAATTCACAAACAGTTATCTCCCGAATGTCTGCATCTGCTGCACCCCTTCAGGAAACTGCTCTCCTGAGAGTCCAAAATATCCTGATTTCTCAGGCTAAGCCGGCGGTTACCGTTGCTTACGAGGACCTCGAGCGAAAGTACGGTGTACGTATTGATTTTGAACCCTTTGTCACGCTTGAGGGGTTAACGGAAAAGGAGTATCGCAAAAACCGCGTTTATCCCAACGACTTTACGGCCATTGTTTTCACCAGCCGCCATGCGGTTGATCACTTCTTCCGGCTGTGCGGTGAAATGCGCATCAAAATGTCGGAAGATACCAAGTATTTCTGCTCTACCGAGGCTATTGCCAATTACCTGCAGAAGTTCATCATGTTCCGCAAGCGAAAGGTATTTAACGGGAACAAATCAATTCTGGAGTTGAAGTCCTACATCCTCCGGAACAAGGAGGAGAAGTTCTTTTTGCCCTGCAACGAACTTGGCAATCCGGAAATCACGAAATTCTTCTCCGAACTCAAGGTGTCTATTCAGGAGGCTGTCATGTATCGCAACGTGAACAACGATCTGCTGCACCTCAAGGACGTGAAATTTGATATTATCGCCTTCTTCTCGGCCAATGAAATCAAGTCGTTGTTCGAGCAGTTCCCCGACTTCAAACAGGAAGACCGCCGGATATGCGTATTTGGTACGGCCGCACTCAAGGCAGTAACCGAGCGCGGTATGGAGGTAAATATACAGGCCGGAACGCCTGAGGCTCCTTCAATCGCCGTCGCACTGGAAAACTATCTCAAAGTTTCCAATAAAGCCTGACGACAATCATTGTCAGATTTTCTTTGAAAATCTGAATTGAGAATTATTTTTGCCGGGCCTGCGTTTCACAACGAACACAGGCCCGGCTCTTTTTTTTCAATCAAAAATATTGTCAGATGAGCAAACTCAAACACATCAAGCGCAACTCCAATTCTCACGACAAAGAGGACAATCGCAAATTCATGACTGTTCTGGCCGTTTCGACCGTTCTGCTCATGGTTTTAATGTACTTCCTGTTTGCACGATAGCGGATTTCTGACTCAACGTTTATGCATCGGTACCTTCGGAGAGACTTTCTTAAACTGACCGCTCTCGCTGCACTGATGCCCGAGTTGCCCGGTTTCAATACGCACGCTTCCTCTCCGCAGGTCAAGCGACACCCTGTTTTGCCCAAAAGATTGCAAACCGGCGACAGGGTAGCGCTTATTGCACCGGGTAGCCCACCTTCAGACGAGAAGCTCGCTCTGGCCCTGGCCAACCTGAAATCTCTGGGCTTTCAGGTCAGGGAAGGTATGCAACTGCGCAAAAAAAACGGCTATCTCGCCGGTACTGACGCCGACCGGTTGTCAGATCTGCATTGGGCATTCTCTGACCCGGATATTGATGCTGTGTGGTGCGCAAGAGGAGGGTATGGCTGTGCCCGTCTCCTGCCTGATGTAGATTTTAATATCATCAGAGCCAACCCGAAGGTATTTATAGGATACAGCGATATTACGGCCCTGCATATTGCTATTCACCAACAGACCGGACTGGCCACTTTCCACGGGCCAGTTGCTGTTTCTGACCTGCCCGCATTTACGCTGGATCACCTGCGCGCGGTACTGCTGGATGGTGATGCTCCTCACCGGATTCAGGGGCTGTATGACCCGGCTGCTCCGGTGCACTATCAGCCGTTTACCATTGCTCCGGGTCGGGCGGAAGGCCCACTGACCGGAGGTAATCTGGCACTTCTGTCGGCACTTGCCGGTACTCCTTTTGCGCCTGTTTTTAAAAATAAAATTGTATTTATAGAGGACGTGGGCGAAAAGCCCTACCGCATAGACAGGATGATTACCCAACTCCTGCAGGCAACTGACCTCAGAGAGGCCGCCGGCATAGCTCTCGGAATTTTCGATGACTGCGACCCGGATCCTGAAAGCCTTTCACTCACACTCAGGGAAACACTCAGTCTCTGCCTCGGCAATCTGGGGATACCGGTGTTTTACGGATTACCATTCGGACATATTCAGGGGCAGTGTACGCTTCCTTATGGTGTTAAAGCGGAACTTGACGCCAGTATTTTCAGTCTTGTTATGCCTCATTCAGCTGTTTCGTCCGGCTAATTATTGGCAAAAGAACTGTTTTTAACGAAACAGTTTCAAAATGTGCTTTACTTTGCATTCGAGCAAGACTTGAATCAATCAATCATGAGTAAAGCAAAACTGATTACCATTGTTCTCCTCGCAGCATTTCTGACCGGAGACACTCTTTATGCACAACTTAAATACGGCTTTAAAACCGGACTGAACCTGGCAACAGTCAAGGGCCCCTCGGAACTGGATGATGCGGGCCTTTCGCTGGAAAGCTGGAAAAATGTGGTAGGGTTTCATATCGGCCTTACCTTGTCTCATAAGTTCACTGATAACTTCGGTGCAAGGGGCGAATTTCTTTACTCCAAACGCGGTGGTCAATACACTTTCGACGGGCAGTCTTACCGTATATTCAATTATGACGGCGGCCCGACTTATGCAACAGGCCGTTCCAAATACCTGCTCAATATCAATAACTCCTACCTCGATATTCCGCTGACTGTTTACGCAAGAGCCGGCAGTTTCGAGTTCTCTGCCGGAGGTTACGTCGGGTTTATGGTGCAATCGGTCGGCGAAGGTGCCCTGCAGTTCTCACAGGGAGTTACCGAAAATAACCTTGCCATTAATGACACAGAATTCTTTCTCGATTACAACTACCGGACCGATCAACCCGGTAAAGCTGTTGAGGGCAGTGAAACCCAGATTGTGCGCGTGGACAACCGGAACCTGGAATTGCCCAAAACTATCGGTGCTTACTACGACTATCCCGACGACAAGGGCAATGTTTTCAACAGCCTCGACTACGGTCTGATCGGCGGGGTCTCTTTCTACATGAGCAGCGCCCTCTACCTGAGCGCACGCATACAGTACGGACTGGCAGATATAACAAATAACAATGCCGATATTGCCAAAGCGCGTACTGGCGACGCGAAATCTTTGATCCTGCAAAATGACAGTGATCAGAATTTTGTTATCCAGGCATCGGTTGGATTCAGCTTCTGATATTACTCTCTTCAAGACATAACCAATGACGCCGAACAAAAACTTTCTGTTACAGCTTATTTCCGTTGCTGCACTTTCCTGGGTCTCCTGTACCAAGTTGAGTCCCGACAACGCCGAGTTGGGCGATCGCACTGCCGATTTTGCATTCCCGCTTTTCAGTACAGAGATCAAACTCAAGGATCTGTTGGTCAATCTGCTCAATGACACATTGAGTGGCGACACCATTTTTATCAACCCCGATAACAGCGTTACGCTTTTCTACTCAGGTGATGTAGCCGAGAAAAAGGCGTCTGATATCTTTGGTTTCCTGCAGGTAGGTATTTTTCCTATGAATGACTCAAGTATCACTACTGTCATTCCGGGTCCTACCGGAGTGGGAGTACGGGTAGTAGATCTGAAAGCGGGTACGCTGTATTTTTCCCTGGTCAATACCCTGCAGGATACCATCTCGGGGTACTTTGATCTGCCTGAAATGAGTAAAAATGGGGTGAAATTCCGGACATCCTCTTTCACCGTTGCTCCGGGTAAATCCTGGAATTCCGGTATTGTAGATGTAGCCGGTCATACACTCAATATGAACGATAATAAAATCTCCTTCCGCTACTTTGCTTTCACTCCGAATGGAACAAGGGTGAAAGTTCCGAATTTGTCTGGCTTCGACGTGGGCGTTGCCTTCTCCAACCTGAAATTCAGCTATCTGGAAGGGAACTGGGGTAATCAGGAGTATCAGCTTACCCGCGATACCATCGAAATTGATATCAACCAGACCAATCTGAAGGGTGATGTGCGCGTGACCAATCCGAAAGTAACTATGCGTATCCTCAACTCGTGGGGCTTCCCAACGCGCGGAGTAATCAAGTACCTGAGCTTTATCGGTCAAAACGGGGAGGAGATCCCCCTCAACAGCACGGTATTTCAGCAGGCTCCCAACGGCGCCAAATACGTTGATTTCGCCTACCCTTCGTGGAGCGCCGGTGAAGTCGGACAAACAAAGTACACAGATATTTACCTGGATAATTCCAATTCAAATATTGACTCCATTTTCAACAGCCAGCCAACCCGGCTTATTTACGAGGTGGATGGTATCAGCAATGCCAATGCCGATCCGAACGTAATCGGATTTCTCACCGATGAGAGCGCTATCCGCCTTCAGATGAGGGTTGAATTGCTGCTCGAAGGTTCGGTACGCAACTTCGGCGCCGAACAAACGGTTCCGCTCGACTTCTCGGGCATGAACAGTCTCGACTCGGCTGGTATTGAGTCTGTCGAGTTCAAGCTGGTGACTGAAAATGGCACTCCGGTGGATATTGACGGTCAGATTTACTTCCAGGATGAAACCGGTATGGCGGTCGATTCCCTTTTTGAGCGCGGACAAAGCAAGATAATGGCTTCAGCTCCGGTGAATAACGGCATTGCCACTGATCAGACACGCACCGAGAATTTCATCTCCATGAATGCGGCACGTTTTGATCACATCAGACAGACTGCCCGTTCTGCATTCATGAAAATATTCTTCACAACCGCTGAAAATGGTCAGGTTCCTGTGAGGTTTCTCGCAGAAGACGCCACCACGCTCAAAATGGGCATCAGGGTGAAGAAAAAAATTGAGTAAGACTTCCCGGGATCAATAATCAACAGGATAAAAGTATAAAAATGCCAGATAATTGCTTTAAAAACAGACTTCTGTGCGCTTTCACCGTGCTGCTCAGTCTCCCGAGTGTGCAGCCTGTCTTCGCTCAGCAGGAGTTATTGTTACACTCCTCACCAGAGATATGGCACAGTAATGCCACCAATCCGGCCTTCTTCCCGGATGAAAAAAAGTTTGTACTCGGATTGCCCGGACAGGCACTTGATGCATCTCACTCCGGCACCATTACCTACGGCGATGTTTTTATAAATAATGGAGACAAGACGCTGGTAGATTTTGGTGGAATAATTGACAAACTGGATCCTTCGAACAAAATTCAGTTCGATCAGCGTACAGAAACTGTTTCGCTTGGTGTCAGGCTGCCCTTCAAACTGGCGCTGCAGGCCGGTCACGCCATTCGCTTCAGCGGAGCGGCAGTATATCCGAAATCGCTGCCACAACTGCTCTGGAATGGTAACGGGCCTTATATCGGAGAAGAACTCGCTATTGCTCCATCGGCCAATCTGGCCAGGTTCAACGAGTGGAGCCTGGGTTTGTCCCGGAAGCTGGGCGTTGTCAACGTGGGTGCACGTATCAAGTATCTGACAGGTACTAACGCATTATCAACAGATCCGGCCCATTCAAGTGCATCCATTTATACATCGCCTGATATTTACCAGCTCACGCTGAATACTGATTACGCATTTCATTCGTCGAGTATAATCACCGCATTTGATACGTCCGGCTATGGGTTTGATCTGCAATTTGCTGATTTCAAGTCGGTTGCATTTACCCAAAATACCGGTTTGGCTTTTGATCTGGGCCTGCAAGCCAAAATAGGAGATCGCCTCTCACTCGATGCTTCTGTTCTCGATATCGGTGGCAGGATAACATGGGATACCGACTCGGATTACTATATCAGTCAGGGCTCCTACACCTACGAAGGTCAGGTATTCCCCGGTGTTGATATTGTCAACGGCGCCGATAACCTGGATTTTGAAACGAAGCTGGATTCCCTGAATGATATTTTCAAATTCAACCGGACAGATGCGTCATTTGAAACAGAGTTGCCCCTGCGCGCCTATGCAGGGGTTTCTTTCGACCTGACGAAAAAACTTGTCCTCGGCGTCTCAGGCTATTTGTCTGATCGTCCGGGAGTAGAAAACGATACTTATGCACTGGGCGCCAGTGCCCGCTATCAAATCATCAAGCCCCTCTCTGTAGCGGCCATGATGAGTATCAACCAGCGCAATGCCGCAAACCTGGGTCTGCAGATTTTCCTGCGGCCCGGCCCGGTACAACTGTACTTTACATCTGACAATTTGCTGAGCGCGTTCAACCCGGCCAATAACCCTGCGGTTAATTTCCGTTTCGGGGCTGCACTCGCTCTGTAGTTTATTTACTAACATCATAACGTCCCTCACATTATGTCTATGCACAATCGTATCCTTCTGGCTATTAACGTCGCAGTTGCCACTTGTGCCATTGCGTTCTTCACTACTTCATTCACAGGAAACAACCAGCAGGAGAAAGCGCCGGACCAGCGCGTAAGGTCCATCAACATGAACAAGGCATTCACCCTGTGTGGTGAACGTTTCCCGACCGAAACAAACCCCGACGTGCACCAGCGTCTGGACGCCGAAATCCTGAAAAACGTTTATTCCCACTCCAGTACCATTCTGTTTGTAGAACGTGCCAATGCCTATTTCCCTATCATAGAACCAATTCTGAAGGAAGAGGGCGTACCCTCTGATCTGAAGTATCTGGCAGTGGCAGAGAGCGGACTGGCGCCGGTTGTCTCCTCTGCCGACGCCCGGGGAGTTTGGCAGTTCATGAAAGCAACAGCCACCAGTTTCAATCTGGAGGTCAATGAAGATGTGGATGAGCGATACCATGTGGAAAAAGCTACCCGCGCAGCCTGTAAATATCTGAAGAAAGAAAAACAGAAGTTAGGCTCCTGGATACTGGCTATGGCAGCCTATAATGGCGGCTCTTCCCGTATTTCTGAACAATTGGCCAGTCAACGTGCAAAATCCTTTTTTGATCTCAACCTGATGGCCGATGAAACCATGCGGTACCCATTCCGGATTATGGCCATCAAGGAGGTGATGGAAAATCTGGATGAATACGACTACGAAATTGAAGAGGAGCATCTGTATGAACCACTCACAGACTATCAGTTAGTGGAAGTAAGCGGGCCCGTACCGAGTTGGGGTGACTTTGCCAGGGAAAACGGGGTGTCGTACCGACAGCTCAAAGTTTACAACCCGTGGCTTGTGAGCGGGAAACTGGCCAACAAGGAAGGTAAAACCTACACAATAAAACTTCCGGCAGAATAATAATGATGGGCAAATCCGGATTCAGTCTTCTCATGAACCTGCTGTTCGCTGTGACAGTGTCGCGTGCACAACATTTCAGTGTGCAGATAGCTGCATACAGCGAACAGCAACCGCCCGCTTTCTTCGAGGAACGTGGCGTAAACAACTACTCTGAAAAAAGGGATATTTCGGGTATTTACTGGTACTCAGCGGGCGAATATGCTACCCGTGAAGAGGCTGAAACGGTGCAACAGGAGATCATATCGAAGGGTTTCCCCTACGCCAGTGTGATTGATCTCGACGAACAACGACTGCTCTCCGGTGTTGACTGCCCCGTCATCAGAGATGGTGTGGTTTTTATTCAGGCCCCCCGGACAGATACTTCAAAACACGTAATTTATTTTGATTTCGGCTCGTCTGGCCTGACAGTGTCTTCCAGAGCAGTTCTTGACGCCGTTTATCAGAAAATGAAGGAAAATAAACAACTCGTACTCCGTATTGCCGGTTACACAGATGGTGTAGGCGATGGAAGAGCTAATCTGGAACTGTCGGCATCCCGAAGCAGAGAGGCTCGTAATTATCTGATTTACAAAGGTATAAGAGCCGACAGAATGTTTATTGAGGTGTTTGGCGAGGCAGATCCGGCGGCCCCCAATGCCGAAGACGACGGCTCCGATGTCGGCAAGGGACGGGATTTGCCGGAGAACAGGAAGTGGAACAGAAGGGTTACTCTTCAACTTGAACTCCCGGCTGGTAAATAATAATGCTGTATTTTCTGATAACAGTTTAAACTATTTACAACTAATTACTGTTTGCACGGTTTAATAGTGCATAAGTTAACAGTACAGTCCAAGAATCAATCGGGGTCAATGGCGATCTACTCCATACGTGATTTGGAAAAACTCACAGGAATCAAAGCGCATACCATCAGAATATGGGAACAGCGCTATGGTATCGTGACGCCTGCCCGTACGCATACAAATATCCGTTATTATACCGATGATCATCTGCGTCATCTCTTTAATGTAGCTATTCTGAACAGAAACGGGGTCAAAATCAGTAAACTGGCGAAAATGACTCCCAACGAGGTTGCCGAATTGAGTTCCGAACTCACACAAACCCGTGGTGACAATAACAGTCAGATCGAAGCACTGACGCTCGCCATGATTGATCTCGATGAGTCAGCCTTCGAAACGGTTTATGGCACATACGTTCAGGAAAGGGGCTTTGAAAAAGCCATGATGGAACTGATTTATCCTTTTCTGGATAAATTGCAGTTGCTCTGGTTCACCAGCACGGTCAATCCGGTTCAGGAAAAATTCATTATCCACCTGATAAGGAACAAAATTATCAGTGCAATTGACCAGTTGCCAATCGTGCCAGCCAAATCAGGCCGCCCGACTGTTTTTATATATGCAACTGAAACTGAACCCCAGGAATTGCCCTTTCTCTACCTTCAATATCTGATCAGGGTCCGCCGTATCAGGGGTATTTATCTTGGAAACAGTGTTTCCCTGAGCGAGCTTCGTGAAATTTGTCAAAAGGTACACCCGGATTATGTCTATACAATTTTGCACGAGCCTATCCCGCGTCAGACAATCCAGGGCTATGTGGATCAGGCTGTCAACTGTATTGGTAATGGCCAGTTACTGCTCACCGGCGCTCAGCTGTTCATTACACCAGTCAATTTGCCGCCAACAGCCCGTGTTCTGAACGGGCTGCCCGATACAATACAGTTTCTGGATGAGCTACAGATGAATTTCAGGTGACAGGCTCTTTTTCAGGCTGTCGCGCCAGTGCGGAATGTGAAGTCCGAATTGGCTCCTGATATGCGATTTGTTCAGTACGCTGAATGACGGTCTCGCCGCAGGGGTAGGGTACTCATTTGTCTCTATGGGTTCGGTTACAACTTGCAGACCGGCAATCTCAAATATCGCGTGGGCAAAATCATACCAGCTGGCCACACCTTCATTGGAGTAATTCCATACGCCCGCCAGCTCCTCCGGCGCTTTTTGCCCGCTCTCCACCTGCCCGATTATTTCCAGCACAGCGGCTGCCAGATCAGGTGCGTACGTCGGTGTTCCGATCTGGTCGGATACCACGCGTACATGGCCGCGCTCGCGCCCCAGGCGAAGCATGGTGTTCATAAAGTTGTGCCCCTCCCGCGCATACACCCACGAGGTTCTGATAATCATAGTGCCGGGCAATAATTCCAGTGCAGCTTTTTCTCCGGCCAGTTTGGTTCGCGCATACACGCCCGCAGGCGCTACCGGATCGGTCTCCCGGAATGCTGTGCCCTGCTGACCGTGATAAACGTAATCTGTAGAAAAATGAATGAGTTTCGCCTCGTGGACCGCACAGGCCTGAGCCAGGTTACTTACGCCGGTGACGTTGACCAGCGACGCCATTTCCAGCTCGCTCTCAGCCCTGTCCACAGCGGTGTAGGCGGCACAATTCACCACCCATTGGGGCTTGTTTGCGCTGAAATACGCCTCAACGGCTGTCTTATCGGTAATATTGAGAATGTCTGATCCTTCCGGACAGAAAATCCACTGCGGATATTGAATGGCCAGTTGACGGAAGCAGCGGCCGAGCTGACCGTTGGCACCTGTTATGAGTATCATTGTATGCGCTGTATAATTACATGAAATCAGGGCACTCTGACGGCGTTCAGAATGCGTGTAACCAGCTCGTCAGGAGTTATGTTTTCCGCTTCTGCCTCGTAGGTGAGGCCGATTCGGTGGCGGAGTACATCCGCGCAGACTGCCCTGACATCCTCCGGCACAACGTAGCCCCGGTGGCGCAGGAAAGCCAGTGCGCGCGAGGCCTGAGCCAGTGCAATACTGGCGCGCGGCGAGGCGCCATACTGGATCATGGGCGCCAGCGATTGCAATCCGTATTGCGCCGGTTCACGGGTGGCAAAAACTATATCGAGGATGTATTGCTCGATTTTTTCATCCATGTAAATCCCGTGCATGACCTCGCGGGCGCGCAGGAGCGTGGATACAGAAACCACCTTGTGTATGTGCGGGTGTTCTCCGCTCAGATGGTGTCGTATGATGCTTCGCTCTTCATTTCTGGATGGATACCCTATTTTTACTTTCATCAGAAAGCGGTCGGCCTGTGCCTCCGGGAGCGGATAGGTGCCTTCCTGCTCGATGGGGTTTTGAGTAGCCAGTACCAGAAAGGGCTCCTCCAGCAGAAAAGTTTCTGTTCCGATTGTTACCTGTCGCTCCTGCATGGCCTCCAGCAGGGCGCTCTGTACCTTGGCCGGAGCGCGGTTGATCTCGTCTGCCAGCACAAAATTGGCAAAAACAGGCCCTTTTCTGACGGTGAACTCCGATTTGGCAGGATTGTAAATCATGGTACCCACCACATCGGCAGGCAGGAGATCGGGTGTGAACTGAATCCGGCTGAAGCGGGCATCTACGGCTTGTGCGAGGGTTTTGATGGCGAGCGTTTTGGCCAGGCCTGGCATACCTTCCAGCAGGATATGTCCGCGGGTGAGCAGTCCGATGAGCAGGCGCTCGATCATATATTCCTGTCCGACGATAACACGCGCGGTTTCTGCTTTCAGGGTATCAACAAAGGCGCTTTCTGTCTGAATCTGTTGATTGAGCGCCTGTATGTCTGCGTAATTGTGCATCTGTGTGCGTTTTGAGTGCGTAAAATTAGTGCGCTCTAGCGATCTTTGGTATTGGTGAGCTGACTGTTCATGCTGGCTTCAGAAATTTTACCCTGTACACCCCAGCCCCCGTCGGCGTAAAACATTTGTCCGGTAACAAAGGAGGAGTCATCAGAAGCGAGGAACAGGGCCGGTCCGACCATTTCCCCCGGCTCTCCGGAGCGCTGCATCGGAATAACGCTACCCCAGTTTTCCCGGTAGTTTGGGTCCTCTGTCAGGTTGCGCTCAGTGTTGATCGGCCCCGGACCGAAGCAATTGACGCGGATCCGGTGTGGAGCCAACTCTACAGCCATCTGGCGAGTCATGGCTTCAATACCGCCCTTGGTGGCAACGTAGCAAATCAGGTTTTTCACGCTGAGGGCTGTTACCACGGATGAAATATTGATAATACTGCCTCCTCCTGTTTCGCGCATGATTTTGGCTGCCTCAATGGTGCTGAACAGGGTTCCCTTCAGGTTAAGCTGAACCACGCGGTCGAAAATGGCCTCTTCTGTTTCGTAGAAATCGCTCCAGCCGGTAATGCCGGCGTTATTGACCAGTATATCGAGTCGTCCGTACTTTTCGCTGATTGCGGCGAAGATGCGTCTGATTTCAGACACCTGCGACAGGTCGGCGTACACTGCTTCAGCCTGTCTGCCATCGCGCCGTATTGACTGAACCACTTCATCGGTATAAGTGGCTTCCGGAATATCGTTGACGAGTACAGTGGCTCCTTCTGCGGCGAAGCCCACAGCAATGGCAGCGCCAATTCCTTTTCCTGCGCCGGTGATCAGCGCTATTTTTCCGTCAAGCTTCATGTTTTACAGGATGTTTGACTACAAATGGCCAGAAAATGATGGCCGCAAAGGTTCCCACCACATTCATCAGCAGATCTTTTTGTGCATCCCACACATCGCCCTGGGTACCCAGAAAGGCTGTACCTGCTTCAGGGGCCACCACCACCGCTGCAGCCCACTCCATGAATTCGTAGGCAACGCCAAAGGTGAGCAGTATACTTCCCGCGAAAATAAAATCCAGAACCAGTCTCTTGCGGCTTACTTTCTTCCTGAATATTTCGAAAAGCGGGATGGTAAGCAGAAATCCCCAGAGGAAATGCACAAAACGATCGTAGTGATTGCGTTCCAGTCCCAGCCAGTCGGAAACCATGCGTCCTGCCGGTGTTTCGGAATAGGTATAGTGTGAACCGTATGTATGCAGCACCATGAATATGAAAATCAGGGTGTACGACAGTCCCGAGAGAGGCGAACGCCGGTCGAGCCAGATCAGAAACGGGACTCCGGCGAAAACCAGTATATTTTCCAGCAGCCAGTCTTCCCGGTAAACAGGATTGATAGCCAGCAGGGCCCAGATAACCAGATAGGCTATAAAAAGCCCCAGACGGTAATTCTTTTGTTTCCTGGTCATGGTTTCACCGGCTTATAGTGATTTCCAATTCTCCTTCCGGGCCGGCTACGAAACCGTCCACAGACATTTGCACCTGAAGTTTCAATTTTCTCATGATTCGGAAATTTGAGTTTGACTTCGGGCGCAGCGTACGCCCGATCAGAACTCAAAGATAATACCTAAAGACGGAATAGGTGCACCGCTTGCTGTATCTAAAATTATCGGGATACCGTTGGAGGCATCTGAGGCCAGTGGTTTACCATCGGTAGTAGCGAAAGCGGTGTTCTCCGGGTTGCGCTGCAGGGTGAATGCCGGGAACGACGGGGTAGGGGTACCAAGCAGGTTGGAGACATCGAGGAACAGATCGAGGGTGGCCCTCCGGAAGTTCCATTTCTTGTCGAGGCGCATATCGAGCTGACTGAAACCTGCGAGTCGCAGGGTATTCAGTTGTGAATAATCAAGGACTTCACGACCTACAACGGTATAGTTGCGCTGACTTTCTATCAGATCAATGGGGGTGTACGGCACACCACCCTGATAGCGGTATTTCAATCCCAGTTCCCAGTTTTTCCTGAATTTTTTGCCGGCGGTGAGGGCTACCAGGTGGCGATTATCCCAGGAAGAGGGGATCAGGTTGCCATCTGAGCCGGCAAAGCGGGTCCAGAACAGGGTATAGGAGCCTACGAAGAAGAAGTTTTTATAGAGTTTTTGCTGGGCAAAAAATTCAAATCCGTA
>JBDLWO010000053.1:0-7227 GCA_039804245.1 Bacteroidota bacterium | reverse complement strand
ACTTTTTCATTTCTATAAAAGGCCATATTTCCAAGTGTACCGTTTATTGACAATAGAAGAGTGTTCTTGTCTAAAGGGATGTAATTGCTTGCTAATTCTTTATCAGATACACACTTAGTATTTTTTGATATTTCGATCCAGCCATTCTTTAAGTTGTTTCCATTAATGAAATATATATCTGAATTTATAACATATTTAGGTGTCCCATGAAGGCCATCTCCAATTTTAGAGCAGATATTTGAAAGTTTATCATATTTCCAGCTACTCATACCTCACCCCTTTTAACTGTTTCAAAATCTCCCCCTCCAGGGCTCTCGACTCTTCGAACATCTTTTCAAGGTTCTGCTGGAAGGTTTTCATCTTTTCCTCAAACTCTGCGGGCGTGATTTCCACGTGTTCAATTTTCACGTCGAAGTACTGTCCGGCGCTGAAACTGCAGTTTTTCTCGCGGATCTGGTCGTAGCTCACCACCACGCTGAAGTCTTCCACGGCCACATGGTCATTGAATGTCCGGATGATCCGGGTTTCTTCCTCCCTGCTCAGTACAGTTTTCTGGTTTTTGCCTTCTTTCACGGTTTGTCCGAGCCGGGAGGCGTCCATCAGCACGATATCGCCTTTGGTGTTGGTTTTGTCGAGGAAGAGTATGCTCACGTTGGTGCCGGTGGTGGCAAATATGTTGCTCGGCATGCTGATCACGCCCCGCAGCATCCTGTCTTCCACCAGCCGCTCCCTGATTTTCTTCTCGATTCCGCTCTGCGCCGTGATAAAGCCCGTCGGCACCACGATGGCGGCCTTGCCCCGGTCGCTCAGCGAATACATGATGTGCTGGATGAAACACAGGTAGATGGCCATGCCCTCGGGTTTCGTTTTGGGCACATTGGGCAATCCGGCAAAAAACCGCGTGTGGTTTTCGTCCGATTTCAGGTTGTTCACAAAGTCGCTGAAATCCAGTTTGAAGGGCGGATTGGACACGATGAAATCAAATTTTTTCGGTCCGTTCTTGTCCCTGTGGTGCGGATTGAGGAGGGTATTTCCCGTTACCACATTCGGGATGGAGTGCACGAGGTTGTTCAGGATCAGGTTCAGTCGCAGCAAATTGGACGACTTCTGGGAAATATCCTGCGAATAGATGGTGCATTTGTTCTCGCCTATCGCGTGCGCGAGGTTCATGAGCAGGGTGCCGGACCCGGCCGACGGATCATAGCAGGTAACGTTCTGCACCGGCTCCGAAACCAGGCAGGAGGCCATGATCTTGGCCACGGCATGCGGGGTAAAATATTCCGCATATTTTCCGCCGCTGTTGGTGTTATAGTCCTTGATCAGGTATTCAAAGATGGTGGCATAGAAGTCGAACTTCTCGTGAAATATATGCTCGAAGGAGAAGTTGACCAGCTTGTTCACGATGGCCCGGCAGAACTCGTCGCGCCTGTCGGTCACAAAGCGGCTGATATTGTCGAACAGCATGATTTTCACCCCGGTATCGGTGATGACCGAGAAAATATCGCTGTTTTCGCGGGCAATATCGGTCAGGGTGCTGTCGAACAGGTCGGCAAAACCGGGCTGATTCTGCTGACTGAACAGGTACGAGATGAAGTGTTGCGGTTTGAGCCGGGCGGTATTTTCATTGAGCTGCATCATCAGCAGTTCATATTCCGGCTCACTCATCTCCCGGAGCACCGCCGCGGGGTTGTCGGCGCGGGCCAGCTCATCGTCCAGCTGCCGGATTTCGTACGCAAACTTGTCGTTCAGAAACTTGTACAGGAATACCTGCGTGATGATTTTGAACTCGTTTCCGTCATTGCCCAGACCGTAGTTGGCGCAGACGCTTTTGAGTTCGTCAATCAGCACCCGGGTATTTTTTTCAAATTCGATGGTTTGATTCATAGCAATTGATCAGGCCACGCGTCCGTGGAATTCGTTGAGGTATTCCCGGACAATCAGGTGATTGATATTCATGTATTGTTGGGGATCCAGCGTCAGGTTGAATTTGTTTTTGAGTTGCGCGATGACCAGTCGCTGTATCATTTTCCCGGCGAAATTTTCATTTTCGAGAATGCCGTCGTTCTGGATGAGGTGGGCGTCGAGCTCCTGTTTCAGGCTTTGCAGCACCTCGAACAGTTTGCTTTCGCTGTCGGTCAGCGGGTCTTTTTCCATGAGTCGCTTGTGCAGGCGCGCGTACTTGGCATCGTTGTGGTATTTGGCCTTCAGGAGCATGTTTTTGCGATCCAGCTCCCGCGCCTGGTCGTAAATCTTCCCGAGGTCGCGGATATTTTGCTCCATTTCCTCGTGGCTTACCTCATTCAGATTTTTCTTTTTGAAGAGTCGTTCCAGTTCCTCCCGGAGCGTGACGAATGCCGGATCCTGCTGATCGAAATTGCCGCCCAGCATCAGCCTGGTTTTCTGCAGGGTACTTTTGAGCTGGTCGGCGATGATCATTTCCTCCTCTTTCACCTTCGTAAAGCCGAACAGCACCTCTTCCAGCGCGATATTCAGCAAATTGGAAACAGCGTCGCTGCTGGCGAGTGCCTCCCTGCTATTGATCAGCGCAAGGCGTTCATTCGTCACCCTGGCCATTTGGGCGATCTTGTGAAAATCGAGCCGGTCGAGCATATCGTGGTGTCCCGACAGGCGAATCAGGTTGTAGAGTTCCCTGACGTTTTTCAGCGCCTTGGCCAGTTCCAGTACCTTTTCCTTGTCATTGATCCCGGAAATCTGGGTAGAAAAAACCTCGGCGTTCTGCGTGTCATAAAGAAACAGCACCTCTTTGATCTGGCTGATATCGCGCTCAATTTCCTCCCGGCTCTTGAAAATATTGGAGTAGTGCTCCATTTCGTCGCCGAGTTCGCCCCTCAGTTCGTTGTAGTAATCGAGGTTGGTTTTATCGAATTCGCGCTGGATATCGGCAAAATCAACCACATAGCCATACTGGTGCTTCCCGTACGTGCGGTTCACGCGCGTGATGGCCTGCAGCAGGTTGTGGGCCTTGATGATGCGGGTGAGATACAGTTTCTTCAGCCGGGGCGCGTCGAAACCGGTGATGAGCATTTTATAGACAAAAAGCAGGTCAATTTCCCCGTTTTTGAAGCTTTTAACCGTCCCTTCCCGGAAAGATTTGGAGCCCGTGTCGTGCAGGACCACTTCGGCGGTGCGCACCCTGAACTGTTCGGCTTTGTCGGCGATATATGCCTGCATGGGAGAATCTGCCGCGAGCGACAGCGGGCTGCTGTCGGCGTTGGCGTAATACAGGTCGAACAGGCGTTTCATGTTTTCGGCCTGTTCTTTGGAGTCGCAGATGACCATGCCGCCGATGGTATGGTCATGGAGGGTACTCCTGGAGTGCTGGAAGTCGCTGACAATATATTCGAGCAGGGGCGCCACAAACTTGTCGTGAGCATAAACCGTTTTCCGGTCGCCTTCCCCCTTCAGGATATTGATTTCCTCGAGTGCTGCTTTCAGCCTGATCTGATAGCTGGTTTCTATATCTTCCCGGATCAGGCGCAGCGTGTAGCCATCGGCGATAGAGGCGTTGTAGTAATACTTGTGGATATAATCGCCGAACAGCAATCTGGAATTGAAATCCGTGCCGAGGAGCGGCGTACCGGTCAGGCCGATTTTGATGGCATGAACATCCGACTCGTTGAGATTGGCGAGAAAACTGCCTTTGGGGTTATAGCTCCGGTGCACTTCATCCAGGAAATATACCCGCTGGATACTGACGTTGTAATCATTGCGGCTCACCACATCGCGATCTTCGCGGAACCGCTGGATATTCACCACCGTAATTTCCGGTTTTCCGGAGTTGTTGTGGATGGCGGTGGTGGTTTTCAGGTCTTTCACAAATTCATCCCGCGAATTGACGTGGTGCACCGTCAGGCCGCGGCTTTCGAATTCATTGCTTGCCTGCACGAGCAGGTCAATACGGTCCACGATGAAGTAGAATTTCGGGATAACCGATTTCTTTCTGAAATAGTGCGTCAGGAATTTGACGTTGTAACAGGCCAGCGCCGTTTTGCCGCTACCCTGTGTATGCCATATAATACCTTTCTGTTTGCCTTTGTCCAGGTGATTCCCGATGGCTTTTGTGGCGAAGAACTGCGGGTATCGCATGATATGCTTTTCGAGCTTTTCCTTGCCTTTTACATAAACCAGGGCGAATTGCAGCAGGAAAGCGAGTCGATCGGGGTGCAGCAGCGACGTGCAGATCCGGTTGGTGGGCGTTTCGGGATTTTTATTGGTAATGAATTCGGGTGACTGGCGGATGCTGGCGAGGTTGTTGTCGAGCAGAATCTGTACTTCTGTTTCGTCGGGCAGATGTTTCAGTACAGCATCGGGAGGGGAGGGCTCCTCCTCGCGGAAGTAGTTGAATTTCAGTTCGCCGTATGCGGGAGTGGCGTAGAAGGCGCCCTGCAGTGGTTGGGAGCCATCGTCGGCGTACTCCATATTATTGGAGAACACCATCAGTTGGGTTACGTTGGCAAACCTCCGGAATCTGGGGTTTCCGAACCGCGATTTCATCCGGTTGAATTCATCCTGGATGCCGCGCAGGTTATTGGGTTTTTTCACCTCGATAAAAACCAGGGGCATTCCATTGATGAGCAGCGTGATATCGGGTCTGAATTGATCGTCCTGATTTATGCAGGGCAGTTCGGTGACCACCTGCAGCTGATTATTGGAGAAATTGTCGAAATCAATGAGGGTGGGGCCGTTGTTATCCGTGATCAGTTCGTGGAAGCTCTTTCCGAGGTCTTCATTGTCCAGTGCGAGCGTGATTCTGGTCATCAACTCCCTGGCGGCCTGTTCCTGCAGTCCCGGGTTCAGTCGCAGGATACTGGATTTCAGGATATCGGTAAAGATATTGGTATTTCGATCCCATTGCGCCTGCGAAAGCGGCAGGTATTCATAACCGAGACGGCACAGGTGCAGGATCGCCGGAATTTTTACCCTGGAGTCTTCGTTGAATACCATAGATGGTGTAAGTAATTATCGTTATCGGGCGGCATAGCGTCTTTACAGTTTTACGATAATAACCCGCTGCGTGAACTACAAAGGTAATGATTCGTGTGTTGGCTGGCAACAAAAACAGTATAATTTACGGGGAATGGAGAAATCAGACCGGAAAAATTCACCATGCCGGGAGAGAAGGCGAAACGGGACTTGTTCAGAATTCTGTGTCAGGGTTATTCTTTGAAACTTGTCAACCCGAATCCTGCCCCCGGTGCTGCAGGCTACCCCCCCGAACAAACCAAAATAATTGCCGGTATTCACGGCCTCTGTCCCAAACACCCGGGGGAGGCGTTTTTTTATTGATGTGATGTTTGTCAGCATAATAGATGTGTTGGGTGATTGATTCCGGCCCCCTGATAAATCAGGGGGTTACAGGATGTCAGATATGATGATACTCCCGGGCATGCTGTCCTGGCAGCAGAATATTACCTCTTGTCATCCCCCGGCAGAAACCCTGTATGTTCGGAAAAAGTACATCGTCGGGGTTATTCTTTGAAACTTGTCAACCCGAATCCGGGCCCCGGGGCTGCAGGCTCCCCCGAACAAACCAAAATAATTGCCGGAATTCACCGCCTCTGCCCCAGACACCCGTGGGAGGGCACCGCTCCCAAAAAAACATACACTATATAGATCGCTTTTGGTTACTTTTGTGTTCGTTTACAGGTCTTTTATAGTATATAAGAGTCTGCTGCATCTGAACTGCCTGCAGGGCAGGGGCGGTGTAACAGGCTGCGGCGGAGCCTTGTCTGAAATGGATGAAGCACACAGTTAATCAGCGTATACAAGATTTTACAAACTGAAACAACCAACATTTACAATGAAAAATAACCGGTATATCCTGTTTGGAATTATTGTCGCCTTCTTTGGCACCCGGGCAAGCGGTCAGAATGCCACTGGTTTGATATTTGACGATCAGGCGTACAGCAAACTGCCCCGGATTTCGCCTTCGCTCAAATTTGCCGAGGATGAAGTGCCTGTATTTTCGCTGAAGAAGTATTGTCCGGCGCCGGGCAATCAGGGGCAGATGTCTTCCTGTGTTGGCTGGGCGGCAGGGTACGCAGCCAGTACCATTGCAGCGGCCGTACGCGACAGTATCACCGACAGGGCGAGGATTAACAACATGGCCCGGTCCGCTCTGTATCTGTACAACCAGATTTATGAAGGCAGCTGTGACAAGGGTTCACTGATTGAGTCGAGCCTGGAATTGATGAAAGCCAAAGGTGTATGCCTGCAAACAGAATTCAATCCGCGCGATTGCCAGGTCACACCCGGGTCGGTGGAGGATGCCAGGGCATCCAGAAACAAAATCTCTTCCTATTGTACGCTGTTCGAGTGGAATGCCGGCTATGAAGAGAAAATCAGGACAGTCAGAAACTGTATCAAATCCGGAAAACCGGTGGTGGTGGGTATGGAGATCTTCCCGTCATTCAAATCAATCGGGTCGGACGGAATATGGAGGCCTCTCCCGGAGGAGGTCAAAACGGAGGGGCATGCCATGTGTGTTATAGGTTACAGCAACCTCACACGACAGTTTGAGCTGCTGAATTCGTGGGGCGCCGGTTTCGGTAAAAACGGATACTGCTACGTGAGCTATGAAGATTTTGCCAAATATTGCAAATATGCATTTCAGTTCACGCTGCAAAGCGCGGATACGGACAATTCTTTCAAATTCAACTCCACCTTTTACATAAAAAAACTGACCGGGGTTGACGATGAAACGGGAGATTACGTGTACGAGCGCCTGAAACCTGTTTTCAGGCAGGATCATTACGAATATGCTCCCGGGCAACTGAATGAGGGCGATTATTTCAAGGTCATGGCGTCGGATATCAAAGCGGACAATTTCCTGTATATATTCAGCATCAAGCCGGATGGCAGCAGTGAATTGCTTTTCCCGCGTGCTGCCCGGTACGGTGCTTCTGTGGTTGAGCTTCCAATCATCACATCCAGCAAGTCTTATGTGGAAATTCCGGCCAATCCGGCCAAAATTCTGAGAGCGGACCAATCAGGGACAGACCACCTGGTTTTTCTGTTCAGCACTAAGGAAATTGGCGACATGGAAGACCTTGCGAGCAGGATGGAAGAAATGGATATCCCGATAGGGGAGAGGCTGAAAAAGGTGTTTGGAGATGCGCTTGTCCCGGAGCACGAGATACGCTACAGTCCGTCTGACATGTCATTTTCCGGTACAGCGACGTCAGGATACATTGTTCCGCTGGTACT
>JBDLWO010000052.1:0-15279 GCA_039804245.1 Bacteroidota bacterium | reverse complement strand
GTGGGCTGACGGCTGCGGCTGCCGCTTCGCGGCTGCTGTGTGTGAGGAGGTGATACGCCTGGTTATGCGGTGTGTTTATGCCTTTAGCCAGTATCCCGCGCCTGGCGCTGGTGGTTTGTCTGGCATTTGTTGGCGCGTTTCCCACGGTTGAAGCCGTGGGTTAAGGCTTCGGCTGGCGCTGTGTGTGCTGTTTGTGGTTTTGTTGCTGGGCCTTTGTCCGGTATCTCGCGCCTGGCGTTGGTGGTTTGTCTGGCATTTGTTGGCGCGTTTCCCACGGCTGAAGCCGTGGGTTAAGGCTTCGGCTTCCGCTGTGTAGGTGCTGTTTTCGAGGGGTGGTATGCCCGGGTATTGTGTGTATGTATGCCTTTGTCCGGCGCGCAAAACGATGCCGGAGGCTGCGAAGCCGGGAGGCTCCACACTTTCACACACACACTCTCACACTCTCACACTCTCACATCCACACTCTCACACCCAATCATCGGTACCACCAGACCACAGCGAACGTGATGACCAGCAGGATTATGGAGAGGGTGCGGTAGTTCTGATACCAGGGCAAACCGCGGAGACTGGCCGAATCCTCTTCATAAACGGTATTATTCCAGGTCATTCCGGTTGTTTTTTCTGACGGTGGAGGGGCAGTTGCCAGACTCACGACTATCTGTACCAGGCCACAGATGGCGAGGATGATGGGCGCTTTTACCAGGAAATGGACGTTGTTCCAGGCCCCGGAAAGTTCACTCACCTGACTGACGACGGTGAATATGGCTATGACGAGACCTGTCATGAGCGCTGCGAAGGCGCCGTCGGCATTGGCGCGCTTCCAGAACAGGCCGAGCAGGAAAATGGCTACTACGGGTGGACTGATCAGGGCGAGTACGCTCTGCATATAGTTCATCAGCGACTCAAAATTGGCGATCTGGGGCGCCCAGAGAACAGTCAGCACCATGAATACCACAGTAGCAATCTGTCCGGAACGCACAAGGCCCTTCGAATCCATATCCGGACGGAGTTTCTGTACGAAATCCATGGTAACCAGGGTGGAAGCCGAGTTCAGGGTGGCACTCACGGCAGAAGCCATGGCTGCGAGGAAACCCGCCACGACCAGTCCGACGAGTCCCACCGGCAACAGATCGAATACCAGTGTGGGATAGGCGCCATCGGAGAAGTTTTTGAGCTGGCCCGCGTACATTTCCTGCAGATTGGGATACAGCTTGATGGCGGCCACACCCGGGAGTACCAGCAGGAAAAGGATCGGGATTTTCAGCAGGGCAGCAAAAAGGGCGCCTTTGCGGGCTTCATCGGCATTCCTTGCACTCAGGGCGCGCTGCACAATGAACTGATTATTACACCAGAAATAAAAACCAAGCAGGGGCACACCGAACAGCAAGCCCTGCCATGGCATATCCGGGTGATCCGATGGCTGGACCAGGTGCATGAACGAGGGGTCCGTTGTATTGGCGTGCTCCACAATGGCATCGTAACCCCCGGCTTTGTCGTAAACAATAAAAGCAAGTATTACTGCCGATATCAGGAGAATTACGGTATTCACCATTTCCGTGCGCATAACAGAGGAAAGGCCGCCCACAATGGTATATCCGGCTGCAAAAATGGCCAGCAAGCTCACAATCAGCGTGGTATTGGCGCCCGGATAAACCAGTTTGGCAATAACCACACCCGCAAAAAGGGTACCAGCCGTGTCAATGAAAATATTTCCAACCAGGGTGATGAAAGAGAAATAGTAACGGGAGCGGGCGTCGTAGCGTTTCTCAAAAAACTCCGGCATGGTGTAAACCTGCGATTTCAGGTAGAAAGGCAGGATAAACATGCAGAAAAAAGCCAGAACCACGGAGGCCATCCATTCATAGTTGAAAAAAACAATGCCACCCTTGAATGCCCCGCCAGTAATTGCGATCAGTGAGTTGGAGGAAATGTTGGCCGAAAACATGGAAATACCGATGACATACCAGGGCATATTGCGGCCTGCGAGGAAATACTCCTCCGAACTGCCGGCTTTGCGGTGGTAAATGCCATAGGCAACGATGGCCAGGATATACCCGGTGATAATCAGCAGATCTACTGTGTGAAAGTGAAATTCCATATTTTTATGTAGTGGCGGATACGGCGCCGTACCCTTGTTTTGATTCAACGGGCAACAATACGAATAAAATTGCTTTCGACGCTTTTATCCGCAATTTGTTTCTTTTTTTCGTGAAAAAACGAAGTTCCGGGGCAAAAAAATATGCATTTTTCCATTAAAACCGTTTATTTTGCGCTTCATGATACGATTTATCTCTGCAATTGTGGCCACAGGCGCTGTTTTTTCTCTCGCTTTTCGCAATAACCAGCCATTTGCTGTTCTGTCAAAGTCTGAGTCTGTTGAGGAGGCTCGCTGGGTTGATTCTGTTTTTAACAGTCTGTCGCCTGATGAGCGCCTCGGGCAGCTGTTCGTACTCAGGGCCAATCTCGACAAGGATTCGGTTTTTGAAAAACGGGTGGAGGA
This sequence comes from Bacteroidota bacterium, assembly GCA_039804245.1. GTDB lineage: Bacteria > Bacteroidota > Bacteroidia > Chitinophagales > Saprospiraceae > M3007. The sequence continues at coordinate 12,779 of JBDLWO010000052.1, read as the reverse complement.
TTTGATACTGAAGTACAAGCCCGGTGGACTCTGTTTTTTCAATCCGGCCCATACAGGTACGGTGGAAAAGCAGGCAGAACTCACCAACCGGTATCAGATGGCCAGTCCGAAAGTGCCGCTGCTTGTCACCGCCGACCTCGAGAATGGTCTGGGTATGCGTCTCCGCAATACGGCTATGTCTTTCCCGCGCGCCATGATGCTCGGCGCTGTTCAGGACAATCGCCTCCTGTACGAAATGGGCAGGGAAGTAGCCTGGCAATGCCGTCGCCTGGGGGTACATGTCAACTTTGCACCTGTAGCTGACGTCAACAATAACCCGTCGAACCCGGTGATTGGTGAGCGCAGCTATGGGGAGGATCGTCACAATGTAGCCGCCAAGGCATATCAGTATATGTCGGGGCTTCAGGATGGCGGGGTGCTGGCCTGTGCCAAACACTTCCCCGGTCACGGCGACACCGATCAGGATTCGCACATCGAACTGCCCCGCATCAGATATGACCTGCAGCGCCTCGACAGTCTGGAATTATTCCCTTTTCGTATGCTGGCGGATAACGGAATAGGGTCTTTCATGGTGGGTCACCTCCAGGTAAATGCTATTGATGACCGGACGCCACGGCCTACCTCGCTCAGCAAGCCCACTGTTACTGGCCTGTTGCGGGAAAAAATGGGTTTCGATGGACTGATTTTCACCGATGCCATGGAAATGGAGGGCGTGAAACAGCAGTTTCCCGACGGAATGGCCGATGTGGAGGCATTCAAGGCCGGGAATGACGTTATTCTGCTTTCTGCTGATTTCGAAACCGGCTGGAACGCTGTTCAGGAGGCAATTAAAAAAGGTGAACTCAGCCGGGAAAAACTGGATGAAAGTGTGAAACGGATGCTCAGGGTGAAGTACAGACTCGGAGTCACTTCTCCACAGCGGGTGGATATGAACAATCTGCGTCGCGATCTGCACAGGCCACAGGCCTATGTGCTCAAGCGCCGGATTGTGGCTGCCGCCATGACGCTCGTGCGTGATGAAAAGAAACTGGCCGGTTTTCCGGATCTCGAAAACACCCGGTTTGCAACGGTGGCTGTTGGTGACACCAACCGGACTGTTTTTCAAACCTATTGTGGATATTATGCTCCCGTTACCCACTTCAATATACCCAAAAATGCCGACTCTGTCACACGGCAGCAGGTATTGAATTCGCTGCGCGGGTATGATGTGGTGCTGGCGGGTCTGTATGGAATGAGAACTACCCCCATGCCTCCGCGCACGAAACGCGCCGACGCGGGTGTGGACACGATGTACGGTCTTGCCGTGGAGCAGATAGAATTTCTCGAGGCCCTGAATCAACAGAATACCGTTGCACTCACCGTTTTCGGAAACCCCTACACCCTGCGTTGGGCAGGCGATGCTCCACTGCTCCTGCAGGCATTTACGGAAGACCCAATGGCCCAGGAATACGCCGCACAGGCGCTTTTCGGCGCCAGCGATATCAATGGTATCATGCCTGTTACCGCCACATCTTTTGCACATTTCGGACACGGTTTCAGAAAGGATTATCCGCAAAAAAGACTGGGCTACGACCTCCCGGAGGCGGTTGGCATGAATTCGGATACCCTTGTGGGCCTTGATTCGCTGGCCTCGCAACTGATCAACTCCGGCGCCGCGCCCGGCTGCCAGATACTCGTGGCGAAAGACAATAAAATTGTGTGGAACAAGGCGTACGGATACTATACCTATGAAAAAAAGACGCCCGTTACCACCAACACAATTTTTGATCTGGCCTCTGTAACCAAAGTGGCAGCTACCACCGTCTCGGTGATGAAACTGGCAGAAGAGGGGCGTCTTTCCATGGAAAACCCCATTTCGGACTACGTACAGGAACTGAAACAGACCAACAAGGCTTCTCTCACCTTCCGGAAAGTCATGGCCCACCACGCCGGACTCAAGGCATGGATTCCGTTCTACAAACAGACAGTTACCGGAACCCAAAGTCCGGCATCCGAATTGTACACGCCTGCCGAGGAAAAACATTTTCACATCCCGGTTGCACGAGATCTGTACCTGAGAGACGACTGGAGAGATACGGTCTGGCAGCAGATATTCAACAGTTCGATGTTCCCGGATGACAATTATGTATATTCTGACCTCGGCCTTTACCTGTGTGCCCGTGCTGTCAACCGAATCAGTAACGTACCGCTCGACCAATACGCTTTCAATACCTACTATCGCCCGCTGGGAATGAGCACTACCTGCTTCAATCCGTGGGAGAGGGGGTGGACAGACCGGTGTGCTCCAACCGAGGTGGACACCTACTTCCGTGGTCAGGAGATTCAGGGTTACGTACACGATATGGGCGCGGCGATGCTGGGAGGAGTCAGCGGGCATGCCGGATTGTTTTCCAGTGCCAACGATCTCGTAAAATTGTTTCAGATGCTGCTCAACGGCGGAATTTACGGACAAAAACAATACCTTAAACCTGAAACGGTGCACCAGTTCACCACGCGTTACGAGAAGAGTACCCGCCGCGGATTCGGGTTCGATATGAAGGAGCAAAACCCGGAGAAGGAGCTCAATATGGGTACACTGGCCGGGCCCAACACCTTTGGACACCTCGGTTTTACCGGCACCTGTGTGTGGGCTGATCCGGATAAAAACCTGGTTTACATCTTTCTTTCCAACCGGACCTATCCCAGTATGGATAATGGAAAACTTGGCGCCGGCAACTTCCGCCCGAGAATCCAGAACGTCATTTATCGCTCCATTGCCGAAGGTCAATAATCAATCAACATGATGAACGAAACTAAAACACCTGTCATATCCCAGGAAGATCTGGATGCAGTACGCGATGAAAACCATCTCCGGGAGAAGGAATTCAAGCGCGAAATTGTGACCGACTGGCTTCCCCGATATACCGGAATGCCACTGGATCAGTTTGGAAGATATATCCTGCTGGTCAACTTCAGCGGCTATGTGAAGTCTTTTGCAGAACAACACGGTGTGCAGATATACGGCGCCGACCGCCCCATGCAGGCGGCAACGGCAGAGGGAATTACCATCATCAACTTCGGTATAGGTAGCCCCAATGCCGGTCTGATTATTGACCTGCTGGAGGTAATCAGTCCGAAAGCTGTGCTGTTTCTCGGAAAATGTGGTGGACTGAAGACCGGAAAGAACCACATTGGCGATCTGATTCTGCCCATAGCTGCCATACGCGGAGAGGGTACCAGTAACGACTATCTTCCTCCTGAAGTGCCTGCTCTCCCCGCTTTTGCCCTGCAGAAGGCAGTTTCCACCACCATTCGTGATATGGAGCGCGACTACTGGACGGGCGTGGTTTACACAACCAACAAACGTGTGTGGGAGCACCGGGAAGATTTCAAACAGAAACTGCGAGATCTGCGCTGCAATGCCATTGACATGGAAACAGCGACCATTTTCGCAGCAGCCTTCAAAAATCAGATGCCTGCAGGCGCTCTGTTACTGGTGAGCGATATGCCCATGACGCGTGATGGAGTAAAAACAGAGGCAAAGGACAGGGAAACAACCTCCAGATTTGCCGAAATACATCTTGCCGTGGGAATTGGCTCACTGAAGCAACTGATGAACAGCGGACTTACAGTAAAACACCTGCGGTTCTGAGGGGGCTTACATCGTGGTTTCCGGAATTGCGTCTGCCAGTATGGCATTTCGCTGCTGTTGCAGATTTTCAAGTTGTGCAGGCTTCAGTCTTTCTGCTGCCCTGCGCGCACGCCATACGTGTGCGAGTTGCTCGTAGTATTCCGAATAATAGCCGAGTGCAACGGTGACGGCGAGTGTTATCCAGGCCATCATGTGGCTTCCGGAGTAAACAAATACCGCGCGAAAAATACCCCTTAGCCAGACCGGGATTGTGAAAAAGCCCAGAAACATCTTTAAAGCTCCGTTGTAACCGGGATACAACCGTAAATTCCGGCTGACAAATTCAGGTATGAAGAAGGGGATAAACCAGCAGATGCGTCCTGCAAGAGAGGGGATTGCACCTGAGAACATCGTCAGGCTCCGCAAAAAGCCATCTTTTTTCGTACTGACGCCAGCGTCAGTTACATTGGCTTTTTCCAGATTGCTGAAGTAGGTGTTGAGTAGCCTGGTCATTTCCGGCAGGCGAATGTTTCTTTCTATCAGGCCCTTCCGGAAATTGAAATACGCCCTGTTCCCGTGGGGGTATTTACTTTCGGCTATGGTTTCCAGTTTGTCGGCAACCGGCTGCAGTTCGTGTTCGTAAACCGTCAGCGTGAGATCACAGACCGTTTTCTGCAGGTGACTGGTGAGGTCAGAAATGGCCTTATCGGGATTTGACCGCCATTCATCGCGCCATTCGGCGGCGTGTACGGGTTTGCCGAAGTGGACAATCACGTCACTTCGGAACTGATCGGGAGCACTGTAGCTGAGTCCGACCGGGATAAACTTCACGTCCAGTTGCCAGTCTGTATTGTTTTCTGCTGCGAGTGCGATGCGGGCAGCTCCCGTTTTGAAGGGTCGCACTACCCTGTCCATCCAGCTTACCCCTTCAGCTGCGATGAAGAGTACTCCTCCGTTCTTTATATGCCTGACTGATTGTTCCAGTGCCTCGTTGTTGTTGCGGTCGGCGCCGTCGGGCAGGTCCTCCTTTCGTTTTACCGGGATACAGTACATGCGACGAAGGATCCAGTTGCTCACCGGGTGTTTGAACAGGCTGTAATTGGCCAGGAAATAGCAACTTTGTCTGATTTCAACGCACACGTTGAATACATCCATGATGGTACTCGGGTGATTGACCACCACGACAGCTGGTCCGGTGAAGTGCAGATTATGCCTGCCCAGAACAATTCTGCGGCGGTAGAACACCCTCAGGCCGATGAAGGCGAAAATCCGGAAGAGTTGATAAAGTACGAACAAGGTGCGAGGTTACAGAACAGCAGAAACGATCTTTTTGATGGTTTCGTTTTCCCCCATAGTGTAATAGTGGAGGCAGGGTACGCCGCGGGCCTTCAGCTCCCTGCTTTGAGCGATCGCCCATTCGATACCGACCTGATTGACGGCTTCGTCGTCTTTGGCCTTGACAATGGCGTTTACCAGATCTTCGGGCATATTGATGAAAAACTTGCGGGGAATGGAGTTTAGCTGGTAGCGTTTCGTGAGTGGCTTTAGCCCCGGCACGATGGGTACAGTTATTCCTGCGGCCCTGCAGGTATCCACGTATTCGAAGTATTTCTGATTGTCGAAGAACATCTGCGTGACGATATAATCGGCGCCGGCTTTTACCTTCTCTTTGGTGAAGTGCAGATCTGAGGCCAGGTTGGGTGACTCGAAGTGTTTTTCCGGGTACCCTGCCACACCGATACAGAAATCGGTGGCATCTCCTCCGGTGATATTGGCGTCGAGATACCTGCCGGAATTCATATCAGTGATTTGTTTTACCAGGTCGAGCGCGTATTTGTGGCCGTTTTCTTCGGGAGTGAATTTGTCTTCGAACTGCCGGGCATCTCCACGCAGGGCGAGTACGTTATTGATTCCCAGAAAATTCAGGTCAATAAGCGCGTTTTCTGTCTCTTCAGCCGAAAAGCCACCACAAATCAGGTGCGGCACGGCATCTACACCGTAGCGGTGCATAACCGCTGCGCATATACCCACTGTCCCGGGGCGCTTCCGGATAGACGCCTTTTCGTAGTAGCCGGAAGGACGTTTTTTGTACAGATATTCCTCGCGGTGATAAGTGACGTCAATGAACGGAGGTTTGAACTCCATCAGCGCATCGAGGGTGTTGAATATAGCCTGCATACTCCCTTTCAGGGGCGGAATCACCTCGAAAGAGATCAGGGTTTTGCCTTCGGCCCGCTGGAAATGTTCTGTAACTCTCATGATGCAAAGATAGGATGATCGTCAGGAATCAGAAAACAGAAACGAAAACAGCATATACGCGGTAAAGTTCCCGGTATATGCTGTTTTCATATTTCAAAAGGCCATAAAACCCTTTTTTTATACTTTTTCCAGTGTTTTCCGGACAAAAGAAGTAAGTGCTTCACCCTTGAGCATGCCCTGCTGGAGCAGAGCCAGGCTGAGCAGGTATTCTGTCATCTCACTTGCAGCCTCGCCATCGGTCTTGACCAATTTATTGACGATAACCGGATTATTACTGTTCACCACAACATTGAAGCTGTCGGGAAAATCGGCCATACCGCCCATGCCCTGCAGAGCCTGCATCTCCTTGAACCGGCGCATGAATTCGGGACGGGTAATCATAACCGGCGCTTCTTCAGGCGAGAGCGCGTTCACCTGAACGGTGGAGCCGGCATGTCCTTTGGCTGCCTCCTGGAACAGATTTTTTACCGTTTCCTGTTCTTTTTCGGAGAGTACCGAGGTTCTTTTTTCGTCTTTTTGTACCAGATTGTCAACAGTATCGGAGTCCACACGCACGAACGTGAATCCGAGGTCAGAGCGGTATTCCAGATTCTGTATCCAGTGATTGTCGAGCACTGTATCGAGGCGCACCACATCGTAGCCACGCTGCTGGGCGGCTTCGATTTGTGCGTGCTGGCCTTCTGCATCGTTGGTATAAATAACTATCGTCTTGCCGTGTTTGTCGGTCTGGTTGGCGGCAATTTTGTCCTTGTATTCGCTGATGAGTGAGAAACCGTCTTTCAGGCTTTCAATCAGCGTGAAACCATTGGCTTTTTCCTCGAACTTCTTGTCGGAAACCACACCATATTTGACGAACACTCCGAGATCACGCCATTTTTGTTCGAATGCAGGGCGATCATTTTTGAACAGCTCATTGAGTTTGTCAGCCACCTTTCTGGTGATGTACTCGCTGATTTTCTTCACATTGCCGTCGGACTGCAGGTACGAGCGGGATACATTGAGCGGAATATCGGGGGAGTCAATTACCCCGTGCAGGAGAAGGAGCCATTCCGGAACGATATCACGCACATCATCGGTTACAAACACCTGATTGCAGTAGAGGTGAATCTTGTTGCGCGATACCTCCATGGCATTCCCCAGTTTCGGGAAATAGAGTACACCAGTGAGGTTGAACGGGTAGTCAATATTCAGGTGGATCCAGAACATGGGCTCCGGCGCCATGGGGTACATTTGCCGGTAGAATGCCTGATAGTCATCGTCTTTGAGGTCAGCGGGCTGTTTTTTCCAGACGGGTCTGGTTTCGTTGATGATGTTCGGAACCTCCCTGGACTCCTCCTTCTTGTCATCGCCCTCGCCGGTGTCGAAATATTCTGTTTTGGTTCCGAACCGGATTTCCACAGGCAGGTATCGGCAGTACTTTTCGAGCAGACCGTCAATTTTGAATTTCTCGAGGAAATCCCTGTTTTCCTCGTTGATATGCAGGATGATATCCGTGCCACGGTCGGCTTTTTCGATCTTTTCAATGGTGAACTCCGGGTTTCCGTCGCACGACCATTTCACGGCTTCTGCGCCTTCTTTCCATGACCGGGTTACGACATCCACCTGATCGGCCACCATGAAAGCCGAGTAAAATCCGAGGCCGAAGTTGCCGATGATACTGCTGTCCTTATACTTTTCGAGGAATTCGGAGGCACTGGAGAAGGCGATCTGATTCAGGTATTTGAGGACCTCTTCCTCCGTCATACCTATACCGCGGTCGCGGATGACAAGCTGTTTTTCCTCCGGCTTCAGAATGACCTCAATGTACGTGTCGCCTATTTCACCTTTCACCTCTCCGCGTTGTGCGAGCACCTGCAGTTTGGTGGTGGCATCCACCGCATTGGAAACGAGCTCTCGCAGGAAGATTTCGTGATCGGAATAAAGGAACTTCTTGATAATCGGAAAAATGTTTTCCGTCTGGACCGAAATAGTACCTTTTTGCATGACTTTATCTGGATGAATGGTTATTGATAGTTGATGGAACTGCCAAACCCCATGAACCGGGTCGGACAGCATTCATACGATACTGTAATCAAAGTGCGTGCCATTGCGCGTGTGACTGTCAAATTGTCTGTTTGACACAAAAAACCATAAGTAGTTGTTTTACAGTAAAATAAAACATTAAAAACGATTTATATTTAAAAAACGTCTGAAAAAAACTCATCCTGATACTGTTTTTTGGCACAGTAGTTGCCCTGAAAGAGTAGTTCCTGAGCAGTGTTTCAGGGCAAGATATTAGAGCCGAATGCGGCTTTAAGTTCGTGGGCGAGGGACCAGTCCGTCTGGGGGGTAGGGCTGGTCTCCTCACCACAAACAGAGGAATAGTTTTCCTGACATTTAATCTGAGTTACGCGTTTCAAAGTAATGTTTTCCCCCTTAATGTCTTCGGTATTTTTCCCGTTTTTCCCATTCAATTATCAAAGAGTGCCAGAGCAGCCGGTTGAGCCGGCCGCTCTTTTTTTGTGCGGCATGTTTCAATGCCTACTCCTTTTTTGACCACGGGGCATTTCCCCTTCGTTTGCCGGTCATAAAGGTGTACATGGCTGGTATGACGAACAGTGTGAGCAAGAGGGAGAAGAGAAGGCCGCCCACTACTACCACGCCGAGGCCGATACGGCTTGTGCTGGCAGCTCCGAGCGACAGAGCGATGGGCATGGCGCCCAGTACCGTTGCCAGGGTGGTCATCAGAATGGGGCGCAGTCGTGCCTGGGCTGCTTCGAATACGGCCTGTCGGGCGTCCGTACCTGCATCCCGTTTCTGGTTGGCAAATTCGACAATAAGAATCCCGTTTTTGGTAACCAGTCCGATGAGCATGATCATTCCGATCTGGGAGAAGATATTCATGGTGTTGTCGGTCGCCCAGAGGCTCAGGTAGGCTCCTGCGATAGCGAGCGGTACCGTGAGCATGATGATGAATGGGTCCCTGAAGCTTTCGAATTGTGCTGCCAGGATAAGGTAGATCAGTGCCAGTGCCAGCATGAAAGCGAAAGACGTATTTCCGCTTGACTCGCGGAAGTCGCGGGAGGGGCCGTTCAGGTCGGTTTCAAACGAGTCGTCGAGAACTTTTGCGGCGATTTTTTCCATAGCTTCGATTCCTTCGCCGAGGGTACGGTCGGGAGCCAGAGCTGCGCTGATTGTAGCAGATTTGTATCGGTTGTAATGGAAGAGCTGGGGAGGATTGCTGGTTTCTTCGAAGCGGACGATATTGTCAAGCTGGACCATTTGACCGCGGTTATTTCTGACATAAAGTGAAGCCAGGTCAAGCGGCTCGTCGCGGTTACTTCTGTCAACCTGACCTATAACCTGGTACTGGCGGCCATTCTGGAGGAAATATCCGAATCGGCGGCCGGAGAGTGCAAGCTGGAGCATCTGGCTCACGTCGAGTACATTTACCCCGAGTTCGGCTGCCTTCAGGCGGTCAATGATGACTCTGAGCTCCGGTTTGTTGAACTTGAGGTCTGCGTCCACGTTGGCAAAAACGGGGTCTTTGCGCGCTTCTTCGAGGAATTTCGGGACAGCATCGCGGAGTTTTTCGAAGTTGAGATTCTGGAGTACGAACTGGACAGGCAGGCCCCTGCCGAAGCCTACAGTAATTGTTTGTTCCTGGTTGGGAAAAATCCGTGCTTCGGGCATGCCTTTGGTCAGCCTCAGCATCTGGTTGTTGATGTCCATTTGACTGCGCTGGCGCTCGTTGGGTTCTTTGAGCAGTACACTTACGAACCCGGAGTTGGTACTGGCTGCGCCGAACCCCGGGGCAGTAATACCGAATACCATCCGATGTTCGGGTATTGAGTCCATGAATGTTTGTGCCACTTTATACACAATACTTTCCATCCGGTCGAAATCAGTGCCTTCAGGTGCGGTGATGTTGGCGCGAATCAGGCTGCGGTCTTCGAGTGGTGCAAGTTCACTTTTGATTTGCGTATTAAAGTACCATATCATGCCGAAGCAAGCCAGCAGCATCACAATACTCAGTACGCGCAGACGCATGAACGAGCGCAGGGCGGAACCGTACACCCGGTCGAGACCTGTAAAAAACGGTTCTGTGAAATTATAGAACCACCCATGCTTGTGTACGTTCCCGCCGAGTTTGACGTTCAGCACAGGAGTAAGGGTAAGCGACACAAAGGCAGAGATCAGAACGGCTCCAGCCACCACAATACCGAATTCGCGGAAAAGCCTGCCTGTGAAGCCCTCGAGGAATATGACCGGAATAAAAACTACTGCCAGCGTGATGGAGGTGCTGATGACGGCGAAGAAGATTTCTTTGGTTCCTTCCCGGGCAGCCGTCCATTTGTCCATGCCGGCCTCGATTTTTTTGAAAATATTCTCTGTGACCACAATGCCGTCGTCCACTACAAGGCCGGTAGCGAGTACGATAGCGAGCAGCGTCAGCACATTGATACTGAAGCCGAATATGTACATAATGAAAAAAGCACCTATCAGCGAAACAGGGATATCAATGAGTGGGCGCAGGGCTACAATCCAGCTTCTGAAGAAGAAATAGATAATGAGAACTACCAGTGCTACGGCTATAAATACAGTTTCGGTTACTTCGCTAACCGCTCTGCGCACGAACTGACTCTTGTCTATGCCGACATTGATAACGATATCAGACGGCACCTCTTTCTGAATCTGTTCGAAGCGGCGGTAGAACTCGTCGGTGATTTCCACCCAGTTGGAGCCGGGCTGCGGTATTACTGCGATGGATACCCCCTGCACCAGATTCCGGCGCGCGCCGGTTTCCTCGTTGTCGGGGCCAAGAACAGCTTCACCCACATCGCGCAAGCGGATAGTGGCAGAGCCATTCTGGCGGATAATCATGTTGTTGAAGTCTTCTTCAGTTTGCAGGCGGCCGAAAGTCTTGACTGCCAGTTCTGTAGCATCACCGCGTACTTTTCCGCCGGGTAATTCCACGTTTTCCCTGCTCAGGGCCGTCAGAATATCTTGTGGAGTTAGGTTGTGGGCTACCATCTTTTTGGGGTCCATCCACAGGCGCATGGCTGGCAGTTTTGAGCCGAATACATTGACTGTAGATACACCCGGTATAGTCTGGATTTTTTCCCTGATTACATTTTCGGCGTAATCAGAGAGTTCCATGATACTCCTCGTACTGCTTTGGATTGGAATGAACAGAATCGGGTCGCCGCTGGCGTCGGATTTGGTAACTACTGGTGGTGCGTCAATATCGAGGGGGAGATTGCGTTGTGCCTGACTCACCTTGTCGCGCATATCATTGGCCGCCTGCTCCAGCTCAACGCCGAGGTCGAATTCCACGGAAATATTACTGACTCCCAGCGCAGACGTACTGGATATGCTTCTTATGCCGGCGATACCGTTTATGGCGCGTTCGAGTGGCTCTGTAATCTGACTTTCAATCACTTCCGCGCTGGCACCGGTATAATTGGTGCGTACGCTGATACTGGGCGGGTCAATAGCCGGATATTCGCGTACCCCCAGGAAAGTATAGCCAATTGCACCAAAAAAGACGATAAGAATACTGAAAACGGTCGCCATGACCGGTCTGCGGAGGGAAAGTTCAGGTAGGTTCATTGCCTTTTGTATGTTCCTGTGTTTTGTCGAAAGCCCGACGGAGTGCGCGAAGTTCCATAAAATTCTGTTTGGTAGTGTGTATTATCCGACTTATGACATAATTTCGTCCTTTCAAAACAAAAAGAGCATGGAATCCATCATTCAGTATTTCAATCATATACCATCTTCGCACCGGAGTGCCATATTATTGGGTGGTCTTGCGTTATTCATGCTGCTTGAGACGGGTTTGCCGTATTACAGGGAACAATACAGTAAATTCAGGCATCTGGGTGTCAACCTGTTTTTTACCCTTACCACCGTTCTGGTGAACTTTGTGATGGCATTTATTTTACTGAGAACCAGCGACTGGGCGGTAGCCACCCGTTTCGGGGTGCTTCAGTGGTTGCCTGAAATGCCGCTCTGGTTGTATGTGCTCCTGGGGCTTATGCTGCTTGATTTCATCGGCGCTTATCTGGCGCACTGGATGGAACACCGCGTGAAGTGGATGTGGAAATTCCATCTGGTGCATCATACCGATCCGAATGTGGATGCTACCACGGCCAATCGCCATCATCCGGGAGAGAGTGTGATCCGGTTCGTATTCACTGTGGCTGCGGCGTTGTTTGCGGGAGCTCCGGTTTATCTGATCATGCTGTACCAGTCGGCTTCGGTAGCGTTATCGCAGTTCAACCATGCCAATATCAGATTGCCCCACTGGTTTGATCGCATTGCCGGGCTTGTGTTTGTAACTCCGGGTATGCATCGCGTGCATCACCACTACGTACTGCCATATACAGATACCAATTATGGCAATATTTTTTCATTCTGGGATCGTTTGTTTGGTACCTACTCGACCCTTGAGAACGATAAAATTCGCTTTGGAATAGATACTCATGAGGCCAGTGAAGAAAAAAATAACATTTTTTTTATGCTGAAAATTCCTTTCCAGCCCTACAGAATGCCTGTTGGTTCAAAATTCGAGGGAACGGACGGAGCGCGTCGGTAAGCGGCGGCTTTTAAAGTTGGCGCGGTTTTTGGTCTTTTGAAGGCATAGTGCTGTTTTAGCGAAAAAAGTCGGATTTTCGGGTGTTTTTTGCCTTTTTTGTTCGGTTTGGTTTGGAGCCAGACACGAGTTTTCTTTGTTTATGGTTGCATGATTGGGTATCAATACTGTACATTTGTGCAGAACTGATGCACTATTTTTTTACTCTTAAACACCCGCTTTTATCATGCAGTTGGCCAAACAACTCTTGCCTGTGCTTGCAATATTGCTGCACGGCACACTGATTTCCGGCCAAAGCACGTGTTCATTTGCCACATTTTACCAAACCCGGGGCGA
>JBDLWO010000051.1:0-4978 GCA_039804245.1 Bacteroidota bacterium | reverse complement strand
GTACTACCAGTCCGTCGGGAGCGTACACCCCCTGATTACTGGCCACAAAAAACTCCACATTGCCCACCAGTCGCAGCCGCTGGGAAAAAGCCATCAGAGGAAGCAGCAGTGCCATAATGACCACTGAGAGCGACCTGAGTGACAAGTTCGTTGTTGTTCGGATCATTTTATACCCGTTTAAATGTTGAATTAAAAAAATGCAGACGCAGGATTACCCGGTTCCGAAAAGGCAAAGGAGTGGCTCGACTTGCCGGTGAGCAAATCGAAAAAATCAAACGCCTGTTTGTTAAAAATTGAAACCTGTGCGAAGGTAGACCCGGCTGTTCAGCCGGCTGCATTTCAGTACACTTTTTATACATAAAGCAACTCCCGTTTTTTTTGAAAAAACGGGAGTGAAGTAATATGCAGATATTTCCGGGTAAAAAGGGCCGTTTACTTGTAATCATAATTCAAAAAGGGCCGCTCCGACATTTCGGAACGACCCCTATCCTCGTCGTTGTAAATTCTTGTTGCGGTGTTTTTCGGTCAGGAAACCGGCAGATTGATCTGGCTGCGGTAAAAAGCGGGCTTCACCCCTTTTACCGATTCAAATACCAGATAGAAGTTACCCCGGGAGCCAAATCCGGCATCAATCGCAATAGCCTCAATGGTATAGTGATCGAATGCCGGATTCTCGAATTTGAGAATCACCTCCTGAACACGGTAATCATTGAGCATCGCCTTGAAATTCGGGTAGTTCAGTTCCTCGATGGAATCCTGCAATTCAATATAGGTTAGTTGCAGTGCATCCGTGACGTCAGCAGACTTTAATTCGGGGTTCAGGTAAGCCTTTTGGGTGTTGAAATACTCCAGCAGCTTTCGGGTGTTTTCGGTGTACTGAGTGGCGTCCAGCAGTTCCTTTTCTGCTATTTCACGCTGTTTTTTTTCCTCGCGGTACTGCTCCATGAGGATGCGGTATGAAGATTCGAGGCCCCTTTTCAATCGTTTGTTGAGCAGATACAGAAAAGCTAAAATAACGAGGGCAACTGCGGAGATGAAGAACAGAAGCAGCCACAAATTGCTTCGTTTGTTTTCGCTGTCCAGTAAGGTGCTCAGGTGCCGCTTTTCCATCTCTTTCTTCTCCAGGTTGTACGTACTGGCTATATCCTGCAACTGCATCTTCTTGGTTGCATCAAGCAGTGTATCCTCCAGCATTTGAGTTTCCACAGATAATTTCGCGTAGCTTTCCCATTCACCCGCGTTTCTGAAAACGCTTGATAAAGCAGTCATCAGTTCGAGAACTGTGGCATTGTCTCCCGACTGACGGGCCAGTGCTATGGCTTTCCTGTAATAATCTTCCGCTTTCAGGATATTGCCTTTCAATGCCTCCAGAGATCCGTACCCGCTGTAAACCTTGGGCATTCCGGATGCTATCCCGTTTTTTTGACAAATGTCAAAAACCTGGTCGAAATATTGGCGGGCTTTTTCCATCTGGCCTGTAGTAACCAGTGCATTACCCATATTGAACAGGATAATAACCCTGGTTCTGACATTGGTATTCCCCGAATCAGCGGCAAGGGCCAGATTGTAATAGTAGAGCGAGCTGTCGGGCCTGCTTTTCAGATACGATACACCAATATCGGTCAGCACATTTACGCTGTATTCCCGGTCGTGCAGTTCATCGAACGACTGATACGCTTTCCGGTAGTATTCCAGGGCCTTGTCCATATTGCTGCTGGCAACATACACATGACCGATTCCCATGTAGCAGAAACCGAGTGCAAAGGTATCTTTCACGCTCTCGGCAATCCGGACGGCCTTGAACAGACAATCCTGGGCTTCGGTGAATTTGCCACGGTCCCGGAGGATATCGGCGTAAAAAGTCATGTAGTTCGCCCTGTTTTTGACAATATTGGCCCGCTCCACCAGACTTATTGTTCTGGATATATAGTTTTCTGCTGCGGGAATATGACCACCTGTATAGCTGTACCAGCCCATGTTGTACAGTATCCTGACCATTGCGGCGGTATCGGGCCAGTATTTTTTCTGTTCGTACAGCCTGCTGACAATACTGAAAGCCGAATCGGGCATCCCCATCGCAGCAATAGCACCGGCACGGGTATTGGCGATTTTCAGATCAAATGAATCGGTCAGCGCATACGAACGGGCGAGTATTTCCGCCGTGTCGCACAATGCCAGTGCCTGCCCGGGATTCGTTCCGGTCATACTGCGCGCTCGCGCCGCCACTTCGGCTATCTGTTTGTGTTCGGGTGTTTCAGGTTGAGCGTTTCTGTTTTTGCAAGATGAAAACAGCAAAACAGCAATCAGGCAGATGAGTAGTCTTTGAAATTGATTAGTCATTACAAACGAGGTAAATGACGAAGAGTCGTCGGTTGGAAATGTAAAGCTAGATCCGGATTAAAAAACACCTGGGTACTTCAAAATTATCGGGTATCCGGACATAAAAGTCCAAAGGTCAGTATGTCTGCCCGAAAACCCGATAATTTTCCCTTTTATTATTGGTACGCTTTAATTATTCTGCGACACAGCGGACAGAAAGCCCGATTGAACGGCCGCCGTAGTCCGTGAAGGCGCCACTACTATTGAAGTACAGGTCCCGCGCGCCGAGATTATTATCGTGCTCTGTACTGCTCCAGTAGTAGCCGCGGTCACCACGGTAGAGCAACGCACCACCGTCGAAGTACCTGAAGCCGGCCGCCGGAAGCATCAGCTGATCGCCGAATTTTTTACCCGCTCCGTAGTTGGTAGCGTAATCGCTGAAGGAGCCCACATTGGTTTTGGTATTGTTGGCTATAACACCAGCCCACTCCGCTATGGTGGGCACCCGGTACCCTGCCGGACAAGGGTCATCGGTGGTTTGGGTGCCGTTCTGGACCCAGGATCCATTGGGAGCATTGGCCGTATTCCAGCCGCTGACGGTGCTATTGTTGGCTTGACCTGCATCCGGACCGGTCGGGCCCGCAGCAGCTTCTGCCGACCGCCCCCACTGCCAGTAACCACCGTTAATCTCCCAGGACGGGGTGAACGGACAAGCACTCTGATTCGCAGCACCCAGATTGTAACACATAAAGTCCTTGTAGAGTGTATCGGTCACTTTGGCGCGGCATGGCGGCGGAGGACAGCTTGTAACCGTCACATCCAGCGTACAGGTTTGTCCGCCAATATTCAGCGCAAATCTGGCGGTGCCGCCGCTGGCAGGGGTACCGGAAATGGCATACGACAAATTACCCGCACCGCTGGTAAAACTGCCTGCGCTCAGCGTGGCCGTGAGGCCGGTAATACCCGTGGAGGAGACAGTCTGTCCGCTGTATGGCCCGCCGTTGCCGCCCGTGTATGGCACGCTCGCGCTCACGCCCGAGGCCGCCTGTCCGGAAGTAAGTGTGCCGGTTACGGTGGTACCGGAGCAGTTGAGTGCAGTTATAGATCCCGGCACCACAACCGTCAGATTCAGCGTACAGGTTTGCCCGCCGATATTCAGCGCAAAACTGGCAGTACCCGCACTGGAAGGGGTGCCCGTGATGGCATACGACAAATTACCCGCACCGCTGGCGAAGTTGCCCGCACTCAGCGTGGCCGTGAGGCCCGTAACACCCGTGGAGGCCACTGTTTGTCCGCTGTGAGCGCCACCGTTGCCGTCCGTGTATGGCACGCTCGCGCTCACGCCCGAGGCCGCCTCGCCCGAAACCGCCAGCCCGGCCATAACGGCACCGGTACAATTGAGGACACTTATACTCCCGGGCACGTACACCGTCACATCCAGATTGCACGACTGCCCGCCCATGCTCAGCGCAAAGCTGGCGCTACCCACACCGGCGGGTGTACCCGTGATGGAGTAAGTGAGCGTACCCGCTCCGCTGGCCAGACTGCCCGCACTCAGTGAGGCAGTAAGGCCTGTAACGCCCGTAGAGGCCACCGACTGCGCATCATAAACAGCGCCGTTACCGCCCGTGTAGGACACATTGGCGCTCACGCCGGACGCACTCGTTCCCGCAATGAGCGAGCCGGTTACCACCGCACCAACGCAGTCGAGCATCGAAACAACGCCCGATCTGCAATTTACTCGCACCCAGTCGGCAGATGCCGGGGTACCCAGGTTCATTTCCAGACAGATGGTCGTCGTATTGAATATCATCAGGCTGGTGGCAGGACTGATGATGGCATCGCGCTCTGTGGTGGTTAAACGGGGAAGCAATACCCCCTGACTGCTGCTCTGTACATCCAGTGATGCAGAAGGATCGGGGATGGTACCTCCCACCACTACCTGCCCCCAAAGGCTCCATGGCGCCATCAGCAAGATTGCCATGGCCAGTTGTATGATTGTTTTTGTCATGTTCTTATCCATTTTATCCCGATGACGGAATGTTGAATGAAAAAAAATTAAATAGTCAAATTGACAAATAGACAGATTATTGTGCGACACAGCGGACAGAGAGCCCGTACGTACGGTTGCCGTAGAAGTACGTGCTGGCGCCACTACTACTGACGTCCAGGCTCCACGCGCCGCTATTACCGAAGTCTGTACTGCTCCAGTAGTAGCCGTTGAGACCACGGTTGGACAACGCACCAGAGAAGAGGCTCCTGAAGCCGGCCGCCGGAAGCATCAGCTTATCTCCGAACTTTTTACCCGCTACGTAGTTGGTAGCGGAAGAGCCGAAGGTACCCACATTGGTTATGGTATTATTGGCCACCACACCATCCCACTGCGCTTTGGTGGGCACCCGGAAACCCAGTGGACAAGGATCGTTGCCGGTTTTGGAATCATCGGCCCAGGAACCATTCGCAGCATCGGATATATTCCAGTCGCTGACAGCGCCGTCTTTCGGATCGGTAGCCGTAGGGCCCGCAGCAGCCTCACCATTACGCCCCCACTGCCAGTAACCACCATTAATCTCCCAGGACGGGGCAAACGGATCGTCACTGTTGCTGGCAGCGCCGAGGTTGTAGCACATAAAGTCCTTGTAGTCTGTAGCAGTCACTT
>JBDLWO010000050.1:0-4968 GCA_039804245.1 Bacteroidota bacterium | reverse complement strand
GTGATATTCTGGAATACGTATCTGAACCGGAAACCTGAGGTTGTTTTCCCTGTTCATCCTCATTGGCTTCTTTGGCAGACGGTGCTGCTGCGCTTGCAGATCGGGTGCAGGCAAAAAAAAGCCGCCAGGGCTCTTGCCACAGGCGACCTCAACGGGATATTACTGATTAAGAAAAGGAGTGTTCTTTTTAATCACAGAAGCTGTTCAATACATAACCAGTTTCCTGGTGGCGGCACCGAATGGAGTTTCCAGACGGCAGGTATAAAAGCCTGGTTCCTGAAAGTCAGATCTGTGAAGGATAATATGTTGCTCTCCTGATTGATACTGACCTGTCCTGGTATTTACCTCTTTGCCGTTAGAGTCGAAAATGCGCAACAGAATCTGTGCGGCATCGGGTAAACGGAACCAGAGAAGCGTCATCTCAATGAATGGATTAGGAGCGTTTTGGAGCAATTCTACTTTGCCGGAGACATTGGACGGCAAGTCCTGTATGTCGTGATTATAAACAGTCATGATGATTAGGTTATCCGATGCCAGTCAACTTTAAAAACACCGGAATTAAAGGTGAATGTGTGGAAGGATTATGTGGAAATCTGATCATCATTGTACAAGTATCGTGCCAATTCAGTTTTTACTCGAGAATTATTCTGACGCTCTCCTGTTTTTTTCTTCCGGCCACCAGGTCTATGACTTGTATCTTTACACCGTCGTTTATTGAAATCATGGCGGAGTTGGGTTCTGCCTTGCCGAAATCGTCGGCAAAAACGGTGATGTAGTGCTCTTTTCCCGGAGGAAGTTCGATGTCAAATTCCTGTGGTTTCAGTCGGAGCCGCAGATGATCCACCACTTTTACATCATTTACGAAGACAGATATTATATCTCCGTCTTCCACCTGGCTGTCCCAGAGTTTCAGTTTGATTTTTTTGTTCTTCACTTTCAGTTCATCACCTACCTCCACAGTTCGTCCGCCAATACTTTCAGGTTTGGTGGTTTTTCTGGCCACTGGTGGAGCGGAGGGTTTGGGCGCCGGTTTTTTCTTTTCAGTATTTGCCAGTGGCTTTTGCTGGTCGCAGGGCATGAATGCCGTTCCTGCAAAACGAATCGTAAAGCCTGGTCCGCGGGAGCTCACATTACTCACGAGGAGCATATAAATTTCGCCTTTTGCTACTTGCAGTGGCGCCAGCCAGGCATTATCACCTGTATCGTTGCATCCTGCGTCCACGCTGCTGTCGGTTTCTCCTTCGCGCAGCCCGGTTTCGCCGAGGCACGGACTGACGCCGGCGGCAATGCCGGGATCCCCGGCAGCGTTACACCGGACAATCTTTTTATTGTTGCAGGTGCCGTCGGTGAGTCGGTAAACGATAAAATCGAGATCGTCGTCGTACCGGTCGGGTGTGATGGAGAAAGTGAGGCTGCCGCTTTTTTCTATCTCAAAACGTATCCAGACAGAGTTTTCTTCCGCCTGGCCATCGTTTTCGCTGCCCATGAAGCAGGCAATGAGGTCGGCTTCGGTTTTGTCGCGTCCTTCACCCGACAGGTGATCAATATGATATGTTTTTTTTTCACAGATCTGCATGGCAGCGATACAGTCTGCGTGTTCCTGTGCGGCGAGAGGGCCGCAGGCGGCTCCAAAGAAGAGGAATAAGAGTAGAAAAAGGGGATTTCGCATAATTTGCCGTTTTTATGTCAAATTAACGGCAAATTACGCGAAATCGTTTATTTGAATACTATCAAAAAGTCTGGTATTCCGGAGAATACATGATAGCCGTGATGAGCCGTTCGAGCGGAATCTTTACTTCAGTATCATTATTGGTAGTCAGGTAGTTTTCCCACTCATAAGTCCAGTCGGCCGGGGGCAGGTTATCGAGGAACACAGTGTTGTGAAAGTAGTCAAATCTGTTGGTGTCCACCTCTTCCGGGAGCATATATCGCAGGAGTTCCTGCACCAGTATCCATGAATCAGAAGGGTCGGTCACCACGCTGCCGCTTCTAAGCCACGGTGCGACGTTCAGTTTTACGCCCAGTGCTGTATTGACAGAACCGCCGATTGTCAGTTTGCCGCTGATCAGCATGGTTGGCACCTTGTATCGCGCGATAATGGTACTGGAGTTGAACCAGGCTCTGCTGTAGTCCGGGTGCTGATAAAAGCCCGGGTATCCGGCCACATCGCTGGGCTGGAAAGGGTTGAAGTTGGCCATGGTGAACATCCGCTGAGCGAGACCTCGCTCGTGGAAGAGGAAGTTGTTGCCTGGCTGGGTTGAGATGGATACAGGCTGCAGTCCGAAAAATGCTAGCGACTGATAGGCGAGTTCGAGCGGTGATTTGATGATACTGCCTATGATTTCGTCCTTGTTATCGGAGTCATCTTCGTCGAAGAAGTGTTCACTTTGCAGCAGTTTGAGCAGAATTGGTTTTACTTCGTATCCATTTGCCATGAGGTTGGCGGCGAGTGGTGCTATGATATCGTTCTCTATTTCGTCGGTGATATTCCGGCTTACGAAATAGCGATAAAGCCTTCGGCACAGGTTTTTGGCAGTTTCCGGCTGAGAGAATACCATATTGACGAACTCGTTCAGCTCTGTGAGCATACCCGCTGTATTGGTACCGCCCTGAATGACTTTATTCTGGAATTTGCTGCTGAACTGCTTCGGGCCGGTAGCATGTGCGGAGATTTGGGTTACGCCTCTTGGTATTCCGGTTTCCGGATCAACTACTGTCCGGCCTGTTGAAGCCCTGAATCCTGTGAATACCCTGGCCGCCTGCACGATGTCATCTTCCGTGTAATTAGTATAATCGCCGGGACCAATCTGAGGACCTTTCCCGATGGTGAACAGTTCAAAAAATTCACGGGCAAAGTTTTCGTTGGGGTTAGTGGCTGTATTCTGGTGATTGTTCAGGTACAGAAGCATGACATTATCTGTAACCATTTTGGTGGCCAGTTTTTTGAAATTGCCCAGTGCCCCCCATTTCAGCAGTGAAATGTAGTCAAAATAATGTTTGCTTCCGAGTGTCTGAATGGATGCAGCGAGGTATTGGTGCCAGAATATCGTCATTTTATGAACGATACCCGGGTCTCTCATTGCTTCATTCGACCACCAGCTGATGACATATCTGCGGAGGATAAAATCCTGTGCAGGCAAATTGGCGTTATCGGTACCTGGCAGCGGGAGTATCCAGGTAGCTGCTTCATTGGTGGTGGTTGTCGGATCGTCGTAGATGGGCTGTTCGGCTGCCGGGCTGTAAGGTGCGAGCAGGTTGCCGAGTGCCTGGGCAGCAGTCTGGGCTGCCATCTGGTTAACCCTGGATGCCGAATACACATAGCTGGTACGGCGGAGCAGGTGAGCTGCGCGTCGCTGCCCGAGAGTGCCTGTGAATGCTTGCAAAGATGCCATAAACGATGAGTTAAGCGATGAAATATATCCCTGGCACCGGCCTGTGATGCCATGCTTTCACATTTGACCTAAAAGTACGGTATTGGTTTAACAAGTGCTTTATGTGGAATAAAAAATAATAAAAAAAGCTGTTGGCAGAAAAAAAACAGGGCCGGCAGATTACTGCCGGCCCTGTCGGGATATCAATAAAAGAAGTGATTAGTGTTTAACCACTACTTTTTTGGTTGCGAACTGGTTGCCCAGGTTCAGGCGTGCGATGTACATGCCATCAGCGAGATCAGCAGTGTTCATGTTTACAACGCCTTCTCCGGCACTTACAGTTACAGGAGCAGTAGTGCGTACTGCGCGTCCCTGCATGTCGTACAGAGTCACCCAGCTTTCCTGCGTGCGGTCGGAGTTGAACTGAAGAACGATGCGATCGTTGGCCGGGTTTGGTACAGCTGTGAACTTCATTGTCTCGGCAGGTACATTCACTGTGTTGGTGAGAGCCCAGTTAGCCGGGTAGCCAACGTAACGGATGCTGTTGTCGCCTGGCTCTGTGTCAGTGTCAGGGCTGTTCAGGAACGTCAGCGGAGAGTAGTCGGCCTGGAAGAGTACGTGTACTTTGTCGTCAACAAAACGGGCGGCAGAGTTGAAGATACACTCGAGGAAAGGAACTTCAGTAGAGTCTGAGTCGAGCAGGAGCGGGTTCAGAAGCGCTTTTGGAGCTGTCCATGTCTGGCCGGCATCGGTTGAAGCGCAGATCCAGGGCTGACGGAAATTGTAGTTGCTGTTGGCATCAACATACAGCTCGTGTACAGTGGAGTAAGCCACGTAAATATTGCCGTTGGCATCTACTGCACCTGCAGGGTGTGTGCTCAGACCAAGTCCGTAGTTGGAGATATCTGTAACACTCAGAACACCGTCACTGTCAACATCAGGGCAGTATCCGGAGATAAAGCCGGAGTTATCGTCCATCAGGCTGTTGAAGTAAACAATACCGATGTTGGTGCCAGGATAGAAAGACCAGCCTGTGTCGTCAATGATAGAGTCATTTACATAGGTTGCGCCGTAGAACATGTGCGCGATACCCTGATCGTCCATGATAACATCAACCGTACCATCGGTAGTGAAGATGTCATAGATGCTGGATGGCTGACCCGGATCAACCGGCAGGGTAGCGGGGTCGTAGCCTGTGTTTACCACATAGCGATCGAGCGGGAAGTCGTTGGCCACTTTTTTCTCCCAGGTGGTACCGTTATCGGAAGAAGTGAAAAGCAGGCAGTCGTTCCATGTGTTAACAACAGCAATAGCCACATTGTTGCCATTGGCATCAATGGCGTAACCCTCTACTTCTGTACCGAGGAAAGCGGTGCTGTCAATACCTGGCAGCAGGGCGCCCTGGACATCCCAGGTGTTACCGCCATCCTGTGAGCGGTGGTAGATCACTACGCCGTCCATACCCTGGAAAGCGGTTCCGCCGTTGCCTGAAGGCATAGTGGATGTGATCATGTGTACAGTTTTGCCATCAGCGCCACCTACAGCGAGACGGCTCCAGAGTACTGTAGTCGGGCTCGGGATATCAATCTGATCCCAT
>JBDLWO010000049.1:0-5666 GCA_039804245.1 Bacteroidota bacterium | reverse complement strand
CCTGGTAAGCATTAATTACAACACTTTCTACGCCCCAGTGATCCAGGGCATCACCGGAGTTAGCTGCCTGATACCACCTGAATAAGGTACTGCTGGTTCTCGCTCCGGCTGGTATATCTGTTGACTCATAATACCAGCCCGAGTACCAGGCACTATTGGTGATAGCATCCCAGGTATCAAAGGTCGTCCATGTAGATCCACCATTTGTTGAATACTGCAAATTAACCACCTCATCTGCACCATCGAGTTCTTCACAGGGATCACCTGATGCTCCGTATCTGATGTAGAACTGTACCGTACCGCCATTACTAACGTTAACTGAACCTGTTTGAAGCCAGCGGACACCTCCGGAATTGGTGGTCGCCCACCAGTAGTTACTATTATCCGGTGAGGTATTGGAACAGACTGAACTGGTAAATCCCGTACTTGACCATCCTGAAGGTAATGTGCCAGAGTTAAAATTGGCAGAACTCACCTGTGTAGAAGCCGGAGTCACCGACCCCGAAAACGACACCGAAGGGCTCGTACAGGCATTGCCGGTGGCGCTGCCGTTCGGGCTGCTGGTAAAGGAAACACTCTGGGAAAAGCCTGTTGACTGGGTTAGCAGAATCAATAACAATGTTATTGCAGACGCCACAAAGGTGGCATATTTCAACCTGGGGTTCATAGTTCTGGAACTGGCCGCAGCAAGCGATGCATCAGTTGTAAACGAAGCTTGTACCGGTTGTTTCATTGTAGAATTATTATTTGATGACAAAATCAGCTTTGGGCGCTGTGGGAGGAGGCGACTATGTAAAACAGAACAGCCCTCCGGGAAAATACCGGAAGGCATCATTTTCTTTTTTGAAATACGCAGGGGGAGCCCCGCTGTAAAACGGTGCAAAATACCGGAAATATACTTCGGGCTGACGATACAGGTATCGTCTCCCCTCCGGCCAGGTGAAGGGTAATAGTTGCTCATTGATTAGCGGTTAGAAAGAGTGAGCCGCACCTGATTATCAGATACGATAGCAAACACTACTCTATACGGGAAAGGGGGGATTACAAGGAAAGGAAAAACGCACAAATATATATGCACGCGGGCAGCCTGATGACTTCTGGATTAAAAACAAATTCACATCAATAATTATGCCAATATGCCTCATATAATAAACTATTTCCTGCCTGATGCTGACGCCTCAGACAGGAAATAATAGCCGATATCCTGTTTTTCTGCAATAAAAAACATTGGTAATCAATATTTTTTATTGTAAAACAGCTGGTATTGATGAATCAGTCCCCCCGGGAAATAGAATCACCCCGGGGGACTCTGCCGATCTAAAACCCTCCTGCTGTCATTTTTTCCGATTTCGTTCCATAGGGCGTAATCAATTCACAGAACAGTATTCCATATCCGGCAGCATTTTCCATTCTGAACTCTATTTCATGATACCCGATACTGTACTGGCGCCTGTAAACAGCGATCTCCCTGCCACTGACGTCGGTGATTCGGATGACCGCCTCACAGGCATCCGGCAGTACAAATCCGATCGTGGTTGCATCAGTGAACGGGTTGGGCTTGTTCTGCATCAGTTGCAGTTTCGGTGAACCATTATCAGGGGAACTGGTGGCGGTAGCCGCTCCGGTGAATATCAGCCGGACTGGCCCCTGTGCCATGTTGCCGGTAAATGCCAGACATTCGAGTATGTCGTTATCGAGCCTGATGACTTCACTGAGCCTTCTCCCTGTCGCAAGGGCTTTGAAACGCAATCTGAATACCTGTGTGCCCGGATTGAGCGTCTGTCCGACAGCATTGGACCACACCATCCTGAACTCGCCCGCATCTGCATCGCCTGTACCAAAGTTATCGGCACTCAGTGGCAGCGCATCTGTATGACTGTAATTCAAAAGGTGCAGCTCCGACGGGTCAAAGTCAAGTCCGAACTGGAAGGCAGCCAACCCGTTGAAGCCATCGGCAGCAAACTGTAATTCATACTCTCTGCCGGCTTGCAGTACCTCATCCTGAACGCTCCACACCAGCGGGCCTGTTGACTGTATGGCCAGCGGACTGGCCGAGCCATTCAGGTCGCCCAGCTTGACCCCGAAGAAATTCTGCCCCGATACGTCAGCACCGGTTATATTCAGGGTTATACTTTCGGGGAAAGAAGCGATCACATTCGGGCTGGTTACCGGCATGACATAACTGGTTGGTATAAACCTCCAGAATACATTAAAGGCTGCCAAAGCAGAGGCGTTGCCAGCCAGGGCCTGTGTGATCACGTTGGCATCCTGGGTAGAAATAACACCCGACCTGTTCACATCAGCTGCTACCTTTTTATATGGATCTGTGATGAGCGGAGCTCCATTCAGGTGTTGCAGAATGATGGTGGCATCGGCGGCAGTTACGCCATTCAGGCGGTTGATATTCTTCACCGGTGTGATTGTGTGCGTCCCGGCTGATGTTGCTGTAACGGTGTAGTTGCCATTTATATCAGACAGAATACTGGCTACCTGAACTGTTCCTTTTCTCAGGCGAACAGTAGCGTCTTTTATACCAGACACATCGTCGTGCTCCCAGATGATTCGTCCGGAAATCGTGGTGCAGTTTACCGTCACCGTGAATGAACAGGTGGTTGTGTTTCCGGCCGCGTCAGTTGCTTTATAGGTAACAACAGAACTTCCTTCGGTGAATACTACGCTGTTTACCGTTTTGTTACCTGTTGATGCCCCGTTAAAATTACCCGTCATGGAATAAACGACCGTCGGGATGCCGCAGTTGTCCGACGAAACCGGCGTGGCATTTACCGCTCGCCACGCACAGGCACTTGTGCCAATAGTTGAACCATTTACGTTCATATTTGCCGGACAAGTCAGTACAGGCGGCAAATTGTCTCTCACAGAGATGATCTGTACCCGTGGAACAGCCTGATTGCCACAGTTGTCGGTCAGTCTCCAGGTTCGGCTGATCGTAAAGCGAATACCCGCTCCCCCACCCTGGGAAACCACATCGGAGAATGTGGCATTCAGGCCTGACGAGCAGTTGTCTGACTCATTGGTAACATCACCCGTGAAAGACACTGATGAATTGTAACTGCAATTGGGGCCAATATCAATCGTGATATTGGGTGGCGCCGTGAATATTGGCGCAACGTTGTCGCTTACCGTAATCGTTTGCGTAACGTAGGCCGTATTACAATAATCGTCTGTGACAGCATACGTACGCAATTCGGTTCGCACACTGTTTATACAACCGTTACCACCGCCCGAGGAAGTGGAGAATAACGCTATGGTGAGTGCGTTATCACAATTGTCGGTGGCTGTCACTTCCTGTGCATTCAATCCCGGCAGCTGGGAAATACAGGTCAGATTCCGGGGTATCATACTCTGAACAACAGGAATCTGAAGATCCCTGACCGTACAGGTGGCTGTTGTTTCCACGAATGCACCATAAGGACTTTGTGCGCGAAACTTCACCGTGGCAGATTTGCTGTGTGTTACACAATCAACAGGCCCAAATTGTACCGGTGTATTTGTCCAAACCACATTGGGACTGGAAACCTGTGCCCCACCCCGCGAATTAAGCCAGACAGCCAGTGCATTTTGTTCATTTTCACAACTGGTTATCAGATTGGACGCGGGTGTCACCAGATTCAGTACATCTGCCAGACAGACATTGCTGTAGGTAACCTGGCTGGAATGACCGCATTTGTCAGTGGCCGTTACGGTAATGGTAGCGGGACAAATGCCCGTTACCACAGTCTGAATGACGAGCTCGGCGTATGGCGTACAATCATCCTCTATAACGGTTGCAGCAATGGCGGCAGCCTGCCCCTGTGCTGCGGTCGGATAGCTGGATAACAGGGTGCCAGCCACCATAACCGGTGCCGTCCGGTCGTTTTTCACTTCAAACAACTGTGTTACCAATCTGGTATTGCCACAGTTATCTGTCAGTTTATATGTTCTCGTCAGTGTACCCTGACATGTATTTGGCCCCTGATCACCCACGAACTGTACGTTTACGGAAGATGTACAGTTATCGGATGATATGACACCGGCCGGAGCGGGAGCCGGTACGTTTTCAATACAAACCGGCGATGTGGTATTACCCGGCAGCGAAATAAGTACGGGCGGGGTATCGTCAATGATAATTCCCGAAAAGGTCAGTATTGAAGGGCCATTTCCACATTCATCACGGAAACTGATAATCAGATTGCCCACATTACAATTGTTACCAATCTGGTTGGGAACAAACTGGTAGGTAGCCATCGAACGAAGCAACTGCGGACCAGTACAGTTGTCGGTGGCTGTAGAGGCCTGCAGCAACGCGGCAAATGCACTGGCTTCACTCTGGAAACAGGTTTCATAGCCAGTCTGAGGCGAGGAAACTGCCGGCGCCTGGTTGTCCTGATAGTTCCAGGTGTAAGTCCAGTCGGCCGTGGTACCATCACAGGCCGTATAGCGATATACCCAGGTGATGGTACCACTGCATGCGGTGTTGTTTGGTCCGTTGACTGAACCCACCAGTACCGGAACTATTGTGCGACCGCAGGCATCCTGAATGTTGGCAGGGGCTCCCGGATTCACAGCACCTGTTGCACAGGTTGTCTGGGCGGTTACGCTGGCCGGGGGCGTCATTGGTGTATTGTAATTAACTGTGTATGTGTAAATCCATGTATCGGTTGCGGTGTTGCCCGAAGCATCTTTGTACGCATACGTATAGGTGCGCGTACCCTCGCACGTGAGTGGCGACGGACTGTCAACTACACTCAGAAGGGTGCTGGTTACAGTACCTGCACAGTTGTCGGTAGCAGGGGGAATTACCGGCGCTACCGCAGCTGACAGGCAGTTGATGACTGAGCCGGCATCAGCGGGAACAGCCGGCGCCTCTCTGTCATTAACTGTGACAAAAAACGAGCATGTAGCAGTTGATCCGCCAGCATCTGTAGCCTTCCAGGTAACCATGGTGAGTCCCT
This sequence comes from Bacteroidota bacterium, assembly GCA_039804245.1. GTDB lineage: Bacteria > Bacteroidota > Bacteroidia > Chitinophagales > Saprospiraceae > M3007. The sequence goes on along the minus strand of JBDLWO010000049.1, from coordinate 714 downwards.
TGTTGAAGACAAAACCGGACAGAGAGCCGGAACCGGAACCGGAGGTAGCGCCAACGATCGTGCAGGTCAGGTTGGTTACCGGACAGTTGTCAGTTACCACGGGCGCCAGACTGCTGACGGAAGCAAACGTACACAATCCGATATTCGTGTTGAACGACTGACTTGTCGGACAGGTTACCGTCACCGGCTGGTTATCGGTAATCGTTACGGTATAACTGCATGTTCTGGTGTTTCCGGAGGCATCGCTGACCGTATAGGTGACCGAAGTAATACCCGGATTGAAAGTCAGCAAATTGGGGAATTCTGATCCGTTCAGCACCGTGGCGCCTGTGGAGCTGTAGGTCACAGACGCTACAGAACAGTTGTCGCCCGCAGTCGGGATAACCAGATTGAGCGTCCTGCCGCACTGGTTTTGTTCAGTAGTTGCTGAAATATTCGACTGGGGACAACCGGAGATTGCAGGCAACTGGTTATCCTGAACCACCACTGAAATGGTACAAATACCGGTGTTACCTGAGCAATCAGTACCGGTGAATCTCACTATAGTTACACCGGTCGGGAAGTTGCCCAGTACCAGATCGGCTATCTGCGAAAGTACGATACCATTGTCCGTTGAATAACCGGTTGAAACAGCACCACCACAGTCATCAGTCCAGGTGGGCAGGGCAACTGACTTGTTGATGATACAGGCACTCTGTCCGGCAGGATAGGTGA
>JBDLWO010000048.1:0-4848 GCA_039804245.1 Bacteroidota bacterium | reverse complement strand
CCGCTTTTATCATGCAGTTGGCCAAACAACTCTTGCCTGTGCTTGCAATATTGCTGCACGGCACACTGATTTCCGGCCAAAGCACGTGTTCATTTGCCACATTTTACCAAACCCGGGGCGATGCTTCCGTCAACGAGTACGCCACGGCCCTTCTCAAAAGCCGCGATAACCATATTTATATGGCTGGTCGCAGCGGTAATCAGACCTTCCTCCAAAAAATGACTCCCTCTGGTGAAATCCTGTGGAATCGCCAGTTTCAGATCAATCCATTCGAGCCGTTCACACCCGGTGAACTGATTGAAGATTCCGACGGTATGATTGTTGGCTGTGGCACCCAGGGGTCGCCCGGTTTGAGCAAGGGTTTTGTATTCAGGTACAATCCCGCTACCAACACGTTCTTTTGGTCCCGCTCCATTTCGAGTAACAACCCGATTATGGGAGGGATTGTAGAGAAGACCCCCGGCGGTAACTATGTTATTTGCCAAAGTGCCCTGCTTAGTACCGGAGAGCGGGAAGCGGAGGTGATTGAGATTAACCGGATTACCGGCTCCATCAATCCGGGACTTTCGCGCAGGTACGAGTATCTGCATTCTGATGTGTTTACCAAAATAGTTTCTGCCAACGGCGCCTTGTATCTGACTGGCTGGAGCACGAGCAGAACCGGAACGCAGGCCAATGCCCGCAGACAACTGCTTGTCTGTCTGAACCCCGGCACGCTTGATCCGCTTTGGGCTCAGTTGGGCCATCGCGACACGCTGGCTCCTGTTTCCTTCACAGGAAGGGATCTCGTTGTTGACGGCTCGTCACTCGTCATGGCTTACAACGGTTCGCCGGAAGTATCTCCATCCGGCAGTGGCGTCGATACAATTTACCTGCAAAAGACCGATTTTAACGGAAATATTGAGTGGGTCCGAAGCTACAGTGAACTCGCAGGTGTGCTGAAGCTGATTTCGGCACCAGATGGATATTTTATTTACGGACAGCGGGATGGCAATCAGCATGTCGTTATTAAAACCGACAAAAATGGTGTACCTCTCTGGTCGCGGAAGTTGACCGATGGCACTTCGGATGGTACCAATGCCGCTGACTTTGCACCCAATCTGGCAGTTATGCTCGCGGATTCAGTATATCTCGCCGGACTTACTCCCGGAGTCAGCAAGGATGTCATGTTTTGGAAAATGCTCTCCACAACAGACCCGAGTCCGACAGATACCTGCGGGATGATTACTTCCATCAATGTAAATTCTGCGCTGGTTTCCAATCCGGTACGGCTTCCGATCACGATGAATCAGGTGTTCAGCTCAGCTTCAGCATTATTTGCCGGCGTGCCTTTGCAGGACTTTACCATGGCAACGGAAAGCGTATGCCCGTCTTGTGTACAGACTCCCGGAGCCTGCCCACAGGGTAACGATTTCATACTTACGGTTCTGTCAACGGAGTGTGACGGGGGGCAGGTTAATATACGTTACCGCCTTTGCGACCTCGATGGCGGCCAGGTACCCCAGCTGAATGTTGGTTTTTTCGACTCCAACCCGTTCACTACCCCTGCCAACCTGATTTACAGCGTTCCTGTATCGCCATCCAATACCACAGACTGTTACGATGGAGTATTTCTTGATATGGTGCCCAAACTCGGCTCAACCAATCTCGAAGACGGAGATTATCTGTACATGGTAGTCAATCTGCCCAGTGGAGCCACAACCCCGCTGGATTCGGCGAACTTCCCATCGCCCCTGTTGCTTGAATGTGACTATACCAATAATCTTGCAACTTTCGAGGTGGATTTGCCCGATATGCCCTCCCTTGATCTGGGCCCTGATGTCGAAAGATGTACCGGTTCAACGGTGACACTTGATGCTGGTCCCGGGTTCCATCGCTACCAGTGGTCGAATGGCTCTATCTCACGGACAGCCAATGTAACGCTCACCAATCAGTACAGGGTCACTGTTACCGATGATTGCGGAAGAACAAAGGCGGATGCCATACAGGTGACATTCCTGTTACCGACGACAGCCAGTTTTGCCGACAGCCTTTGTGAAGGAGAAACGATCTATTTCAGGGGGCAGCCATTCAATCAAACGGGAACCTATACGCTGATTCTGCCCGGCGCCAATGGAAGATGTGACACTATCGCGACACTGACTGTAACAAAGCGGCATGTTCCCAAAATGGATGAATTCGTTCAACTGTGCCCCGGCGACTCACTTGTTCTGGGTACTATGGTCATAAAAACGACCGGTATATACACGGTGACGAAGAAGGCTTCTATTGGCTGTGACACGATAGTAAATTACTGGGTTACCATAAAACCCCAGCCTTTTATAACTGATTCCATCGGTTTTTGCCAGGGAGAAAGTGTGGTAATCGGGGGGCAGGCTTATTCCACTCCACAGGTGGTAGAGGATACTATTCCCGGCCTGAATGGTGCCTGTAATACGATTGCTTTTTACGAGTTGTATTATTATCCGACAGTCAATATTTCCGGAGGGGATATTCTGTTTTGCCGGGGTGAGTCGGTTGTCATTGACGGAGTGAGCTACACGCAGCCCGGTCAGGTCACTGTTAGCAAAAATTCGACTGGTATCGGCTGTGATACGCTGATAACATTCACGCTCAAATACGTGGCTACCGCACCCTCTATGCTGACTGTTCAGTGCCCGGCCAATAAATCGGTGACCGTAAACCCGGGAACTTCTCCTGCGCAGGTGACCTACAATATGCCAACTGCCGCCAGCGATTGTATTTGTCCGGGTATTGCCTGGAGCAGCGTTGGCCCTGCCTCGGGCGCCAATTTCCCGCTGGGGCCTACACAGGTATGCTATACTGCGAAAGACAGTTGTGGAAGTGTGGCCAGCTGCTGTTTCACCATAACGGTTGTAGAAGAACTCGCCTGCGATGTCAAGGAAGTGGGTTGTGTGAAATACGAACTGCTTTCGATCACAGAAGATGCGATACACCGGAAAACCTACCGGATGCGGGTAACCAATAACTGTCCCGAAAAACTGGTTTACACAGCTATTCAGCTCCCCAAAAGTACTCCTGCGGATGAGCCGGCAGAAAACAGTGTTTATACTTCGCCGGAGGGCCGTCAGTATCTGGTGCGGAACCCGAACTACTCCCCGTTCTATTCCATCCGGTTCCGCTCGCTTGGCGACAGTATTGCCAATGGTCAGACGGCCACGTTCCGCTTTACCATACCTCAGCAATCAAGTCCCAATTCATTCAGAATAACTTCAAGGCTCGAGCCGCAGTACTTCCTTGAGTCCACGCTCAATATCTTCGGTTGCCCGATAGGAGTGACCGGCAGCAATCGCGAGGAGTCCGGAGACCGCAGTGAACAGTCATTCCACGAGATAACAGCGGAAAGGACACTCAGCGTATTCCCCAATCCGACCAGTGGCGATATTTACGCAGATGTAATTGACTGGCTAGGACAGGGTATAGATATCAGGGTTTTTGATCTGCAGGGCAGACAAATACTTGCCATGCGTGAAAATGTGACGGAAGAAATACTCCGGATACCACTTCCGGCCGGACTGTCCGGCGGACTGTACATCATGCAGGTAACAGGCGATAATGGTGAAAGAGCTGTAATCAGATTCGAAAGATACTGATTCTGTCATTCTTTCTTGCAATACTGCACACCATCAGGGGCCGGAAGAGCGTTAATCGTTCTTCCGGCTCTGTTATTTTACACCTGATCTGTTGAACAAAAAGCTGTATATTCCATTTCACAAAACGGAAAACAGAATGGGCAAATTTGCTGCCGGAAAATTGATTTCATATGAATAAACAATTAATGGACCCCCGTGAGCCCGTATGGCTTGATGGCCCTCGCCAGCGTCATTTCGAGTTGTTTTTTGCCCTGAAAGTATTTTGGGAGTTTATCAGGGGCTTTCGCGCCCTGCATTTCGTAGGGCCCTCGGTCACCGTATTCGGTTCCGCCAGGTTCAGGGAAGGGCACCCTTATTACGAAAGCGCCAGACTTGTCGGGCGCCGCATAGCTGAGGATCTGGGTATGACCGTTATGACTGGCGGCGGCCCGGGTATTATGGAGGCTGCCAACCGCGGAGCCAAAGAGGCGAATGGCCACTCGGTTGGATGCAACATTGTGCTGCCACATGAACAGTCAGAAAACCCGTGGCTTGATAAATTTGTAACCATCCGCTACTTCTTTGTCAGAAAAGTATTGCTGGTAAAGTATTCCTATGCATTCGTTATCCTTCCCGGCGGATTTGGTACCATGGACGAATTTTTTGAAACACTTACACTTGTACAAACCCGTAAAATACATCACTTCCCTATCGTAGTCATGGGAATGGATTACTACAGGCCGCTACAGGAATATCTGGAATTCATGGCAGAGCAGGGCACTATTTCACCGGAAGATATGAAACTGCTGCTGTTTACCGACGATCCGTCGGAGGCTACCGAACACATCCGCCAGTACATTTCGGAGCACTACCGGGTGGAAAGACGGCGCAAACCCGTCTGGTGGCTCTTTGAAAAAGCCTGATCGTTGTTAAAAATTACCAAAGGACACGGTCAATACCCTCAGATTTGGCCCTTTTCCTAACTTTGCACCCAGTTTTTGAACAAAATACCAATTCAACGCATCAATATGACATTCAAACACCTTTTTGCCGCTGCTATCGCGGTGTTATACCTCGGAAGTCTCACGGCTCAGCCGGATCCCGTTCTGTTCACGGTAAAGGCGAATCCCGTGTTTGTTTCAGAATTCAAATATATCTACGCCAAGTCCAATCAGGACAAGGCTGATTTCAGCGAGAAAAGCCTGCGCGACTATCTGGCTCTGTACACCAACTTCAAACTGAAAGTACAGAAGGC
>JBDLWO010000047.1:0-23195 GCA_039804245.1 Bacteroidota bacterium | reverse complement strand
GGATTGCGGGACGTTGGTGTATTGTTCACAGAAAGATGTATTTTTGTTCGTTGAAAATTATTGAAGGGCAAATAACGGAATATACGCCCGACTTTTTCAACTTTTTTGCAGTTTTTGACTGTCAAAATCCGGTTGTGCCCAACTCGGTTTATCAAAATGTACCCCTGGACAGTCAGATCAAACTGACTGAAGGAAATATGCAAACGGAGCAGGCAGGTCTGAAAGCGTTTGCTCTGAGAAAATAAATTCACAGAATCTGCGGGGAGCATAAGCGGCTGGCGTACCCTTATGCCCTCATTTTATGTCCGGAGTTCACCAGCCAGACACCGGCTATGGTTACCGACATGCCAAGCGCTACAACGAGGGTCAGTTTTTCATCGAGAAAAGCCCAGCCCAGTAAAATAGCAATCACCGGATTGATATAGGTGTACAGGGAGGAGACGGTAGCACTGAGATGCTTCAATATAAACATGTACAGTGTGAAGGCGAGTGCAGAGCCGATTACGGCCAGATAGGCCACAGATATCCATGCTTCTGTTGTGTGTGTTATTTCCCATGATGGATCCAGCAGTGCGCTCATCACGACGCCTCCGAGCCCACCGGCAAGCAGCTGTAACCCGGCATTGACGAGTGGTGAAACTTCCAGTGAGTTCCATTGTTTGGCCATCACAGTACCCAAAGACCACGTTACACAGGAGGCGAAACAGCCTGCTATGCCCAATTGATACTCCGGCCGTGAAAAATCTGACCAACCGCTGCTGAAAATAACGGCAAGTCCGCCAAAACCAAGCAGTACTCCCGTCAAAACGCGGATATTTGTTTTTTCAGCTCCCTGCCAGAATATATTGATGAGTACCACCACCACCGGTGTCAGCGCGCCGATGATTGATGCGAGACCGGAAGATACATATTGCATTCCCCAGCATATAAAACCATTTCCGCCGGTTATGGTGGCTAACCCGGTGAAGGCTTGTCTCAGTGCATACTTTCGGCCCGTCCAGCTCCATTTCCCGGTAAGCATTGCCCATGCAATGAGCATGACTCCTGCAGACGTCTGTCTGATTGCCACCAGCATGAACGGGGGAAAGTCGCGGATGGCATACTTGATAGCCGTATAGGTGGTGCCCCAGATGATACAAATTGCGGCCAGTGCCAGATAGGCGCGCCCGGTGTTGTTCATGATCCGGTTTATTGAATATGGAGTACCATCCTGAAATCGTTCATTTCATAACCGTTCCCGATCGGTATATCCATGCAGGATTCAATAACGAACCCTGTTTTGAAATAAAAATTGATGCTCTGGTAATTCTTGCGATTTACATTCAGCCGCAGAATTTTCATCCCGGGCAGGGTGCTCTGCAGAAGCTGAACTGCCTTCTGACCGATTCCCTTTCCACGCAAACCATTATCAATATAGAACTTGTGCAGAAAGTAGCTGCCAGGTTCCGTTTCGCTTACCGACAGATAACCTGCGACCCCCCGTTCTGTTTCAGGCAGATAAAAAATCTGCCCGCCGAGCATCTGTTCAGAGAGTGCTGCTGCCGAGTAAAAATGTTCCAGCATGTATTCTACCTGTTCCACACTCACAATGGCCGGATAATAGTCGAGCCATATCCTCCGGGCCATTTCAGCTATAAGCGGAATGTCATTTTCTCTGGCGGGTCTGAGTGTCACGCTGAATTACTTCTTGTTATTGAGCAAATCAAGCACCTGCGTGGTGATATCAAGGCTGTCGTTGGCCAGCAGTATTTGTCCGCCCCGGGTATAGGACAGGATATAGTCGTATCCGATCTGGCTGGAGAGGGTTTTGAGTTGTGCTTCTACGTTGGCGTACAGGTCATCGAAGGCCTTTTTCTGCTCTTCTGCCAGTGATTCGCCAAGTTTATTCTTCTTTTCTTCCAGTTTCTGTGCGCGGGAGCGGAGGGCGGCATCTGCTTTTTCAGCATCTGCCTGCGTCATGGTGCCGCTCTGGTATTTTTCCTGAAACGACTGTGCATCGCGCATCAGCGACTCCTCTTCTGCTACCAGCTTTTTTTGCTCGCTTTCAATGCGCTGCTTGATAGACTCCTTCTGTTGTTTGAGCCACTCGTATTTTGCATCGAGGGTATCGGCATTTACAAAAGCGATGCGGACTCCTCCTGCGAGAGAAGCGGGGGGTGCCACAACAGGCCCGGAACCTTTGGAATTCAGGTAGTAGAGGTGCCCCACGAGTGCGAAAAGAACAATATTGAGGATGAGAGGAAGATTCTTCATAGAGATTCGTTTTCGGGATTACTCAGACAGAGCCCCGGGTGTCAGACAATAATGAGCGGCAAATGTACGCCGGATTATCAAAACACATACACCCGAAAGTGGGTCAAATATATATTGTAGATGAATATTGATTGTAAAATATTACTTATATTTCGTTTTGTTTGTACGTTTGCATGAAAGGGTCCCGGGTATCCTGTATTGGTGGAAAGCAATTCTTCATTGTGAAATATTTCAGCATTCTTTTTTTCTTTCTCGTATTGTGTGGCGTTTCTGATGCCCAGAACAATAATCCTACCATCGCTGCCTGTGATGGCAAGCAGTATCTGTGCGTGGTAGCTGATACTATGGAAGCCTGCGTTGAAATTGTGGTGGATCCGGCCTACACCAATCTTGCATTCATTGATCACTTTGAAATTGACTGGGGCGACAGTACTGCGCTCACGATTGTACCCGGAGGGCTGAATCCGCCGCCACAGACGCATTTTTACGATCTGACAGAATTTGCAGACTCCTGTATATATCAGGGGTACTATATCGTAATCCTTCGAACTTATCACACCCTGCCTTCCATAGAAGTCACCAACAGTGCATTTGTCCTTACACTGCGCAATCCACCCAAAGCCAATTTCTACGTGGATCCGTATGTGGCGTGCGCAGGTGATCCGGTCAGGTTTATCGGTAACGACGATGATGCTCCCTGTATTGACAAGGCGCTCAACTTCCAGTCCTGGCTGGTACAGGATGGTTCTGCCTTTTATGGTAATACTGCTACTTATTACTGGGACACTGTGGGCGTACAGACGCTCAGATACTGTGCCGGCAATGTGTGTGACACGGTCTGCCGCTATACAGTAATAGCATCGGTCAATTCCACACAGGCCGATGCGGTGGTTGACTCAGGTGCAACCCAGATCGGAAACCTGCATTATCGTGTTTGTTTTCAGGAGCCCTGGTCAGCGATAAGGCTCGATGGCAGTGTTTCACAGTACGAGAACTTTTATTCCTGGTTTGGCGACGGGCAACAAAACTGGTTCTGGTATCCCGATCCGTATCCTCCAGATACCAGTATAGCCAGGGTTATTTTCCTCGAGCCAGGTACTTACACGATCAAACTCAAGGCAGACAACTTCTGTAATGAGCCTGATACTGTGTCGGTTACGGTGGAAGTAGTGGAGCCCCCCGTGCTGTCACTGGTACCCCAGCGCGACACTTGTGTGGAGTTCAGCTATACACCTTTCCCCTATCAGCCGGCTGCAGTTTACCGTATTAACGGCGTGCAGACTGATACATTCCCTGTATTGCTGCCTGTCAGCAGTACGCCCTATCATGTGGAGGCAGAGTTGAACCATACCTGTAATTATCAGCTTTTGCGTGACACTTTCATCGTTCAGACTGCCCGTGATGTTGTGATTTTATCTCCCGACACCACCAAACTGACCTTTTGTGTAAATCCAGACACGCTCAGACTGGAGTCCAATTTACCTGTTTTCTGGAAGGGGGCCGGACTGCAGATTACGCCCAATGATACGTTCTTTGTTCAGAATACACCTGGTTCCTATCGTTTTATAGCATTCCGGGATTATGGGGTTTGCCGGCGTGCTGACACGCTCTTTGTTCAGATTGACAAACCGGTAGTACTCCGGCTGGATTCTCTTCCGGTAGAGTGTCTTCTCCGGAACTACACACCCTCTCCCTTTGAGCCGGAGGCTGTTTACAAAATCAACGGGATCACGAGGGATACATTCCCGGTTTCACTGGAGGCGCCACAGAGTCCTTTCCATGTTGTGGCTACTGTACAAAATGCGTGTACCGATACCACTGTATCCACCACCCTGCTGGTTATTTACCCCGAGCAGGTATATATCCTGTCGCCCGATACGGCGCTTTGTACAGAAACCCTTTCACTGCCTCTTTGGGCGAGCGACTCAACAGGTTTCTGGAGCGGAGAGCATCTTTTCAAGTATCAGGGTCAAACCTGGTTCAACCCCGTAGATACCGGTAATTACCAACTGATTTACACGCGGGGTGTAGGTATTTGTCTGAGTCGGGACACCATGAACATCAGTGTGGCACCCTCTGACAGTATTCAGGCGGGTGCTGACATATACATCTGTGAAACAGAACCGTCGGTTGAAATTACCGGTTTTACGCCAGGTGGCTTCTTTAGCGGTTTTTCGGTTTCGGGTTCGACAATAGATCTTGCACTCATCAAACGTGATTCATCATACAGTTATGTTTACACCAATCCGTCCTTTCCTCCGGGATGCAGAAGTGATGAACTCTCTCTGGTCGTCAGATCGCTGCCTGAATCAGGATTCATCACAGACAGGGATACCGCCTGTCAGGGTGAGGTTGTAACGATTATACCCAATGCAGTAAGTGGGGTAGGGTATGAGACCGACTGGGGTAACGGGATTCAGAATACCTTGACGGCCAGCTACAGCACTCCCGGTACTTACATGCTTCACTACGCGGCATACAATGTAAATCCTTTGACAGGCCTCCCGTTGTGTACGGTACGAGACTCGGCGGTTATTGAAATTCCGGCACCACTCCCACCCGGCGCTGTTAATTTTATTGCTCAACCGGATGGCGGTTGTGCGCCTCTTTCAGTTCAATTTGTCAATCTGAGTGCTGCACAGCACAATCATTATCTCTGGGAAACCGGCTACGGGCAGAGTTACTACGGCTATTCACCGCCACCTGTGGTTTACCCGGATGGTTCGGCAGATACTGTATTTCATGTACGGTTGAGTGTGCCCAATGGCTGCGGGTTTTATGTGTCTGATCAGACCATCAAGGTGCTTCCCAATCCGAAGGCCGATTTTGCGCTGTCTGTGAGCGAAATATGCTCCGGAGCACCGCTGGAGGCATCACTGCTCAGTACCGGATATCCGTTGTCCAATACCTTCTACACCTCAACCGGAGATACACTTGCTGCCACTGCCGGTATTTCCTCTGTACTCAGTCTGAGTGCCTCGGGCGAACCCGACACAGTTGGTATCTGGTTGGTATCGGCCAATACCTGCAGTGCTGATACAGCCTATCAGGAAGTGATTGTACATCCGGCTGCCGTTGACGCCCTGATCGGAACGCCGAATACACCTCGCTGTACGGGCAGTCCGGTTGTGCTTTACAGCCAGTCAACCAACGGTGCACCAGTTCTGTGGAAATTTTCTGACGGGAACACCTTCCTTCTCGACACGGTTTCGGTTGTTTTCAATACACCGGGTATTTATACTGCCACATTATATACGTATGGCTGCGGTTACGACAGTATGAACCTGCCCATTCAGGTATATCCGACACCGGAGGTTTCTTTGGTGACTGACCCGCACGTGTGTGCGTACGAGGAAATCCCGTTCCAGGTCAATACCAATGCCCCCGTCATCCTGCTTGCTTATGGCGATGGAACAACGTCCTCACAGGCATCTTCCGCCCATAAATATCCGATTCCGGGCAGTTACACAGCGACAGCAACGGCAAGTACGCTTCCCGGCTGCAAGGCAACAGATACACGCCTGATTAATGTATTGGAACTTCCTGATATTCAGGCAGATGCAGAGAACGAAGTTTGTACAGGAAGGGAGGTTGCTTTCTCCGGAAACAGCACACCGCCCCCGATCAACTGCTACTGGCGCTTTGGTGACGGGAACTTTCAACCGGGTTGTGTGACCACCCATACATACACGCAGGCAGGGCAGTATCCGGCCATTTTTTCTGTCTTTGCACCCAATGGCTGTATTCATGCTGATACTTTGTACATAACAGCAACCCGTACACCCGAAACAGAAATTGAATATCAGCTTCCACAGACCTGTGTGCCGGTTACGGCCACCTTCGGGGTGGTTTCTCCGGCTGCGACGAATTTTACCTGGAAGGATAATGGTGTTTTTATATCTGGTCAGGCAACATTTTCCAGGATGCTGACGGATGCCGGGATGCATGCGATAACACTGATCGCCAGTAACAACGGACTGTGTCCTGATACCGGCCGTATCGTTCTGCACCTCGACGAAGCCATTGAGGCCGAAATAATAGCTGACCCCGTGTGCGACCCTGAAGATGGCATAGATCTCCGGATACCTACAGATCCGACCAATATTGTAACGGTTTCCTCTCCGACATATTTCCAGACGGGCGATTTCCATGAATCCCTGGATACCGGGTCGTATAGTATCACGGTACTGAATCAGATCGGATGCAGGACAGACACAATAATAAGCCTGTCAGCACCTGAAATGGCGGTGGTCAGGGCAGAACCGGATTACTTCGAGATCCGCCCTGGAGAAACAGTGCAATTCAATGCCACATCAAATCAGCAGGATGCCTCATTTATCTGGAAACCGGATTTGTTCCTGAGCAATCCGGCAATCAGTAACCCTGTTTGTACACCTGAGAAGTCAATGGTATATTATGTATATGCCACGAATACCACTGGCTGTGTCATGGTAGATACTGTCAGACTAATCCTGAAAATCAACAGGGAGAACGAAATTTTCATCCCGGATGCCTTTACTCCCAATGAAGACGAGGTCAATGATATTTTTTATGTGCGCAGCAACAGCCCGTCGGTAGTGAGCCTCGATTACATGAAGATTTTTGACAAATACAATGAACTGGTATTTGAGGCAAGAGGTACTGATGCGAGCAGTCTGATATTGCCCGAATACCCGGATTTTGGCTGGGATGGCACTTTCAGGGGGCAAAAAGCAGAGGCGGGATCGTACAGGTATGTCATTGCCGTCAGGTACATAGACGAACAGGTTGTCATTTTCAGCGGAACTCTACAATTGATCAGATAATGAAGAAGCTTTTTCTGGTAATCCCGTGTTTTTTCTTGTCCACAGGACTGCTTTTATCCCAGGCATACAATAATCCTACCATCGCCACCTGCGATGGGGTGCAGTTTTACTGTATTACCGGTCCGCTGGAGGAAATTTGCGTCAATATAATTGTGGATCCCAATGATCCGAACAGAGACAGTATTGATCGCTTCGAGATAGACTGGGGAGACAATTCGAACAATACGGTGGTTCCAGGAAGTCCAAACCCGGCTCCACAGACGCATGTGTACAATTTGTCTGACTTCTTTGGTACATGCAAGTACCAGAAGTCATATACAATTGTGATGCAGACGTATCTTAAAGACACACTGGAAGACCCCACAAACAGTGCATTCATACTTACGTTCAGAAATCCGCCGGTCGCCCGTTTCGCGATGTCTTCAAACCCCTGTGCCAATGAAGGCGTTACTTTTCAGGGTTCTGTCACATCCGGAGGTGGGGGAGGACTGGTGAATTGCCCTGTTGCGGGTGTCAACTACGAAGTCTGGGATCTGGGTGATGGCCAGTATTATACAGGCAACACCCTCGGGTACACCTTCAATAATGGAGGCACTTACAACATAAACTATTGTGTAGGAAATGTATGTGACACGGTATGTTCTTCCGGCAGTTTTACTGTTTCCAGTCAGCCAAATGCCGAATTGATACCTGCCACCAACAACGCCATAAATGTGATCGGCAATGAGTACAATATATGTATGGACGATTCACTGGAGTATTTGCAACTCACTGGTGCCAATTCTTTTGCCAGCAACAGTTTTTCCTGGAGTGTGGACGGCCCAGCCGATGGCTGGCAGTGGTATCCGGATCCCGAAGCCCCCGATACCAATATCATAGCCATGCAGTTTTCCAGGCCCGGGAAGTATAAAATATATCTGAAGGTAACCAACAACTGTATAGCCGATGACAGGGATGAAGTGGTAGTCAATGTCATCAGGGTGCCTTCTGTGAAACTGCAGGCACAGGGTGATTCGTGCGCTGCCATACAGTACACACCTATACCGCTGGACACTAACGATATCTACACTATAAATGGTATTGTACACGACTCTTTCCCCATAACACTTCCTGTAACCAACGGCATGTATTTTCTGGAGGTGGTTGACTCTAATTTTTGCGGAGAGTTACATGCCTATGATACATTCGCGCTCCGAACAGCTCCGAATATAGCCATTGCCTATCCTAACGATAATCAGAAACTCTGTCTGGGTTCTGATACCCTCCGGATTCTGTCGTTTCCGCCGGGAAGCTGGACGGGCCCTGCCAGCAGTTTTTATACCGATACATCGGGTGTTTTTTTCGTCCCGAACACCCCCGGTACTTTTGAGATATCAACATACAGGGGAGTCGGAGTGTGCCGGCGGGCAGACACAGTTCATATCGTGGTGGAAACACCTCTTGAGGTAGCACTCGATACACCTGCACTGGCCTGTCTGGAAACTGATTTTACTCCTTCGCCATTTGATTCCACGCTGGTCTATAAAATTAACGGAGTAGTTCAGGATACTTTCCCGGTTAAAATGAACGCGGCTTACGGACCGTATTTTATCACAGCCTATGCAGGTAACACCTGCGGTATCTTCGAAAAAAGTGTGGTTTCCAGTTTTATTGAACCCGAGAGTGTCGAGATTTACTCAAGCGATACGGTCCTTTGCTCGGGAACAGACCGGATTTATCTGGAGGCAAGCGATACTATTATCGGCTTCTGGGAGGGTGATCATATTTTTAAAAACAGTGGCGGCTTTTACTTTGATCCTGTTTCTCCGGGATCCTATCTCCTGGTTTTTGTGCGCGGTTTCGACCTTTGTCGCCGTACGGACTCCATCACAGTGGACGTGGTACCGGGTAATGCTGTTCAGGCTGGTGAAGATCTGGCTATTTGCAACACCGAATTATCTGTACAACTCAATAACGCATCTCCGGGTGGATTTTTCAGTGGTTTTGCAGTGAATGGAGACATGGTGGATGTATCTCAACTTGCACTGGATACATCCTACACATTTGTCTATACAAACCCGGCCTTGCCGGATGCATGTAACAAAGATACCCGAACAGTTACAGTATTCGGACCGCCCACAGCAGGATTCAGTGTTGACAGGGATACTGCCTGCAGGGGTGAAATTGTCAGGGTCATTCCCAATGCCACCTCGGGTGTGGTGTATCTGGTTGACTGGGACGACGGAACAGCTGGCCCGGGGATACTCCAGCACGCCTACTCCGAACCGGGAAGCTATCAGGTCAGCTACACAGCCTTCACCGTGAATCCGCTCAACAATGAACCCCTGTGTACTGTCAAAGACGATATACAGGTAGAAATTCCGGCAGAGCAAATGCCGGGTGTTATCAGGTTTGACGTGTTTCCTGATTCGGGCTGTGCCCCCCTCACGGTTTACTTCAATAATCTGAGTCCCAACGATGGCCGCCAGTATATCTGGGATCTGGGTAATGGTCAGAAATTTTATGGCTATAATCCTCCACCTGTTACATTTCTGGATGGAATAACCGATACCACCTACCAGGTTCGTTTAAGCATGGTAAATGGTTGCGGAGCAGCAGAGTTTGCCCGTACTGTCGAAGTGGCGCCTCGTCCGAGAGCTGTTTTTGAGACAGACTTCATTGAGCCATGTTCCGGAGGTTTGGCAGAACTGACTCTCGGGAGTTACGGAAATCCGCTTCAACACACCTATTACGTTTCGACCGGACAACAGTACACAGGGTCATTCGATCACCCCGCAACATTTCAGTTATTTACTGGAGATCAGCCTGATACGGTTGGAGTATGGCTGGTTTCATCCAATTACTGCGGTTCCGACACTGCATACAGGGAAATTATTGTCAATCCGCCGGATGTGACGGCACTGGCAGGTTTGCCGGATACCACTCGTCTTTGCGAAGGTCTGACTGCACAGATAATCAGCTTCGCCACTCCGGGTGCGGAAATCAGATGGGAAATCTCCACCGGGGGAAATTACACGGGTGATACAATATCGGTGAATTTTCAGGATCCCGGGCAGTATTTCATAACACTTTACGCCTACGGTTGTGGTTACGACAGCGTACGATTACCTGTGACGGTTTATCCGCTTCCTGATATTGCCCTGATTCACGATCAGCAGAAGTGCCCGGGAGAACCTGTCAATTTTTGGGTGAATTCCGTAGCCCCCGCGATCCAGCTGTGGTTTGGTGATGGCGATTCCACATGGCAGAGGAATATCTCCCATATATTTCCGGGACCGGGTACCTATACTCCCTTTGCCCGTGCCACTACCCAGCGGGGCTGTCAGAGCAGTGTTTCGGGAAGCCTGCTGATTCATGAGCTGCCTTCCGCGCAGGCTGTCGCATCCGATTCGGTCTGTACGTCTGCTCCAGCAACATTCCAGGGGGCAAGTAATATGCCCGGGGTATCCTGCTCCTGGCGTTTTGGCGATGGTATCGCCCTGGATGGCTGCGCGCATACCCATGCGTACGCCAATCAGGGTAACTATACTGCCATATTCCGTATTGTTTCACCCGAAGGATGTCCGGCGTCTGACACCGTGGAGGTGGTAGTCAGAACTATACCGGAGGCGCTATTTGATTTCAGCTTCCCGCAGGCGTGCGCGCCTGCGACGGCCTCCTTCCTGAGCCAGGCGACCGGTGCTACTGCTATCCGATGGAAACTGAGCGATGGTTATACATCCGATGATTACACCTTCTCGCGCACATTTACCCAGGCTGGTAACTATGCGGCAGTCTTCATCACCTCCAATGACGGTATCTGTCCGGACACGGCACAGGTCTCCTTCGAGGTTTTTCCGATTCCGGATCTGGATGTGGCTACAGATGTCGGTTGTATCGCCGGGGAAGGTACAAATCTCACTGCTACCACCGGAGTTTCCAATCAACTGCTGGTAACAGGTCCGGGATACAGTTCTTCCGGAACGGTACATAACGCGTTATCACCGGGAATCTATACTGTGCTGGCAGAAACCGAAAAGGGTTGTATGGAAGACACTACGGTAACCATACTGCCTGTGAACGAACTGATTCTGCGAGTCGAACAGGACTATTTCGATCTTGTCCTCGGGGAATACGCGCCCCTGTCGGCCAAAGTCAACAAGACTGATGTCGAATTTGTATGGGAGCCGGTTACCTGGCTGAGCGACCCGCTGATTGCCGATCCTGTTTCCCGACCCATTCAGTCGGTCATCTATACCGTTACCGGTACTGATGGAAACGGGTGCACCAAAACCGATACCGTCTGGATAGAGGTTTCCATTGACTATGACGCATCACTGTTTATCCCCAACGCATTTACACCCAATAATGACGGAGTAAACGATGTTTTTTATGCAAGAAGCAATTTCCCCGAAGCGCTTCGGATTGATTACTTCAGGATTTTTGACAAATACAATGAAACAGTATTTGACCTGTCGGGGCTGGACGGACATGAAAACGCTACGCCGGAAGATCGCCTGTTTGGTTGGGATGGCGATTTTCGGGGTGAAAAAGCTGAAGCCGGGTCATACAGGTTCACCATATCCGTCATTTTCCCTGATGGCATAAACCGCACTTATGCGGGTACTGTACAATTAATCAGATAAACACCATGCGCAAGATAGCCTTTCACCTTTCTCTGATCATACTGCCGCTTGTCGCCGGAGCCCAGGATTATCACTTTGCCAACAGCATTCAATTGCCCCAGCTGCTCAATCCGGCAGCTACCGGCAGTGGATCGGTACACCGAACACAGGTAGCGGCCCTTTACCGGGGGCAGTGGGATAACCTTGTCAACCAGAACTCCTATCAGGGCGCTTCGGCATTTGCAGATATGCGTTTTTGTTTGCAAAACAGCAAAAAAAGCTATTACGCCCTCGGAATCGGGGTGCAGCATGATTTCAGTCCGCTGGGTTACTTCTACAACAGCAATGGTATGCTCACGGCTGCATATCACCAGCATCTGGGCGATGAAACATTCGCATCTGTTGGAGGGAGCCTTGGAGGACTGGCCATGGGTATCCAGCCAGAGAAACTGAAGTTCGACGAACAGTTTCAGAACGGTACTTTTGATCCGTCCAACAGCAACGGAGAGAACTTTCTGCGCGATAATATATTCCAGCCGGATCTGTCATCCGGGTTTGTGCTGTACAATAACGAAAGAGGATGGTCGGCCGGTCTTTCCTGGAGACACCTCAACAAACCTGTTTACTCTCTTTTGGGTAACGATAACAGGCTGGGTGTAGGCATGGTTGTTTACGGAACCTGCTCGCTCTGGAAAACGCGCGCGCACGCACAGAGTGTGCAGGTGCGTGCGCTGTATCGCCGGCAGTCGGTTACCGGTTCGAACAGCCTGCAGTGGCAGACCATGGCCGGTATCTTTTATCAGACCGGTTTCAGTGGTCGAGGAGGAACCAAAATGACCGCTGGGGCATATTTGCGGGGAGGCAGTCTGCCTGGTTCTGCATTCACGCTGAATACCCTGGTGCCTGCAGTACAGATGGGTAACGATCAGTTCTCAATCATTATTTCATACGATGCGGACATCGCGCGTACGCGCTCGCGTTTTGCGGGCGGCATGGAAATAGTGCTTCAAACCAGTTTTGGCAAAACTGACAGGTGTGTGGTTTGTTCGGGCTTCTGAAGTCAGTTGCCGCTCCCTGTTCGTTTCTGTTCTGCCTCAATGCCTGTCTGGCGTTTTCTGGACTTTACCTGGTCATTACCAAACCGGTAACCTGCATTCAGACTGGCTCTCCGGCTGTCCCAGCGCCCGCTGCTGACAGAGGTAAGTCCGTTGAAAGTTGACTCGCCGCTCCAGCCAGTCTGATAGAAAATATCACTGACACTGAGGCGCACACTGAGGCGATTATTGAGAAACTTGCGCTGCAGCCCCAGATCCAGGCTCCAGTTGGATTCGTACAGAAAGACACCGCCCCAAACACCCGGTCCGGAGTAGTAACCAGAAACCTCTCCCTTCAGATCGAAGGGCAGGTCGAATGTCTGCTGGTGGTAAATATTATATGAATACACCTGGACATCAATTACCGCTCCGTTTGGATAACGTGCCTGATTATTAATATGCGATACATTAACGTTGAAATACGCGTTCCATTTTTTAGTTATCTGAACCGGTGCGCTGGCGTTGAGACTCACTACCGTTCTGGAAGCGATATTTTCCCAGGTGATATAACCTGCCCGGGGGTCAATGGAATCGGGAGCGATCAGTCGGGTAATCTGGTTGTCGGTGCGGCTGATACCAGCCTTGAAGTTGTAGCGATTTTTGAAAGTGTAACCAATTTCCGCGTTGTTGACAATTTCTGGCCGCAGGAAAGGATTTCCCTTTTCGTACGATAATTCGCTTTGCCGGTTGTTGAACGGATTGAGGACATTATAGTCGGGACGGTTGATGCGTTTGCCGGCGTTGATAGAGAAAATATGTTCGGGAGCATGAGCATACGTAAGTCCGACATTCGGGAACCAGTTCAGATAATTCTGCAATACCGGGGGTTCCTGCAGTTCAGGCAGAAATGCGCGCAGGTTACCGGAAATATCCGTGTGCTCCGCACGGAGGCCCGTATTCATATTCCACTTTTTGCCCAGGGACCGGGCGTAACTGATATAGCCTGCCCACACCATTTCACTATAGGTGAATTCGTTGGAAAGCGTATCATTTTGTGAGAAAATGCCGCTTTTTTCGTCAAAAACCAGGAATGTGTTATCAGACCCCACTTTACTGAGTTTGGCGCCAAGCCCCAGATTTCCGCCCCACAGCTTGTCTTCAAAGTCGAGCTGTGCTGTGTAAATATCTATATCGGTGGGGGTATCATACTTCTGGTTTATCTCTGTTAGCACGTATGATTCGGTGGCATCGTAGTACAGATTGGGCTGAAGCCGGCGGGTTTCGTTGACATAGCTGCCATAATCCAGATCCAGATTCAGAATACGTCCTTTGGTATTATCGTATCGGTAATTGAGGTTGAGCGTACGCTGCGTTCTCGGGTTATCCACAGTACTTCCGGCCACGAGAATACTGTCAATTACGTTGGGAGATGATTGCCGGGCCAGCGTGATACGGTTGAAACTGCTTCGGTCGGCGTAGTTATTGGCTGCACTGGCGATAAAGCCGACCGTATGATTTTTTGACAGGAAGAAGTCGGTTCCCAGGCGGACATTATAATTCCTTGTATCGTTTTCACTGTCGTTGATTTCCTCCTGAACGATACCGTTCTGATAATTCAGAGAGTTCATATTGTGGTAGCTCCGGCCTGCATCAGCCAGGGCGGATCCAAAGATATTGACAGTCCTGTTCCGGTAATTTCCGGTACCGCTGAGATTTGCCCGGCCAAACCGCCCCTGACTGGCTGTAGTATTCAGCGATCCATTGGCACCCAGACTTTTGTCCTTTTTCAATCGAATATCAATAATGCCGGCATTCCCCTCGGCTTCGTATCTCGATCCGGGGTTGGTTATGATATCAATCCGGTCAATCTGATCGGCCGGAAGGCTTTGCAGGTAGGCCGACAGGTCCTGTGCTGACAGAGGCAGACGCTTCCCATCCAGATAGATGAGTACACCAGCACGCCCGAGTACGCTGATATTGTCGTTATTATCCACCGTTACACCGGGGGCTTTCCGCATGAGCGACAGTGCATCGGTGCCGGCGCTGTTGATGGTACCCTGTATATTAAAGACTGTGCGGTCGGAGCGTACTTCCACCATGGGGCGTGTGGCGGTAATGACGGCTTCTGCCATTTCGAAGTTGCCGGCCAACATGGTAACGACTCCGAGGTCGAGCGTTTCGTTTTCGGAAAGCAGGATATCCGATTTATACAGGTCGGCCATACCCAGGTAAGTGGCTTTCAGGTAGTATTTTCCGGCTTTCAGACCGCGCAATTCGAAAATACCGGATTCGGTGGAGATACCGGCCTTTTGCAGACTGCTGTCGGCGGCGTTGAACAGCGCGATATTGGCGAACGCTACGGCTTCTTTATCGGGGCCCTGAAGCTGGCCTTTTGCAGCTGAATTTTGTGCGAAAACAGAAGAAGGAAGGAAGAAAAGGCAGAGGATGCAGGAAGGCAGAAATCTCATAAAAAGAATGTGATGGAGGTTTTGGGATTAGAACTGGAAAATGTGAGTGTGCAGAATGAAAACAACGTGGGTGTGAGTATTCAAACCCACACCCACGGAGGAGATAAACAACTGTGAATGGAATTAGTTGTTGAGCATGACCGGCATGACCAGCATGAGAATTTCGTGATTTACGTTACTTTCTTCTACCGGGGTGATGATGCCTGCGCGGCTGGGAGAAGAAAATTCCATGGTTACCTCATCGGCACTGAGTACCCCGAGCATCTCGGCGAGGAACTTGGCATTGAAGGCGATTTTCAGGGGAGAGCCTGAAAAACTGCAGGGCATTTGCTCGGTAGCCTCGTTGGAGAAATCCAGATCCTGGGCGCTGATGGTCACGCTCTGGTCGGAGATGTCGAGTACCACCTGATTGGTTGTTTTATTTGCGTAGATTGCTATTCGTTTCAGTGAATTCTGAAAGTCCGAGCGATTGAGCGTCATCTGGTTGGGATTGTCAATGGGGATGACAGCATTATAGTCGGGGTAGCGTGCATCTATGAGCCGGCAAACCAGGCTCATATTTCCGAAAAAGAAAAATGCATTGGCTTTGTTGAATGAAATAGTAACGGCATCATTGGCCGGGAGTGCATTTTTCAGCAGGTTCAGTGCTTTTTTAGGGATAATGATAGCAGTACTGACATCACCGATGAGTTGGTGCGTGGTATATCTGACAAGTTTGTGTGCATCGGTGGCAACGCAGGTGAGTTTATTCATTTCAACCTGAAAATAAACGCCTGTCATGGCAGGGCGCAGTTCGTCGCTGGATGTAGCAAAAACCGTATTGTTGATGGCGTCCAGCAGGAACTGGCTGTTAATTTTTACAGTATCGACAGTATCGGGTTCTGGCACATTCGGAAATTCATCACCGCTTTCGCCGGCCAGTTTGTAACGACCGTAGGAGGAAGTGATTTCGATACCCCAGTTTTTGCTGTCAACATTGAACGTGACAGGTTGCTGCGGGAGAGCTTTGAGCGTATCCAGGAGTATTTTGGCCGGAACAGCTACAGAAAAATCGTCATCTGCCATCACTTCAATCGAAGTGGTGATACTTGTTTCCAGGTCAGTTGATGCAATGGTGAGTCTTTTATTTTCTACCCGAAAAAGGAAATTTTCGAGGATGGGCAGTACCGGATTACTTCCGATAGCGCCATTGGCTATCTGAAGTTGTTTCAGGAGTTCAGAAGAGGATGTGCTGAATTTCATGGTCAACGGATGTAAATTGACGCAAAAGTATATAAATTTTTCCCGGAATTGCATTTAAATGACTAACATTTTGTGGAAAAAGGCGGGTAGCATACCTTCGCGGCACCGTTTGGCGGTATAACTTAAATAATTCCATTTGGCAAACACATCTGCTCCGGGGGCACAGAACCGTAGTGCTCCTCTCATTCATCCGGTTGTCAATCTGGACTTGCCAGTACCGGCAGTACATAAACTTGATAATGGAATATTGCTCCATGCGCTGGATTTTCCCGGTCAGGAGATACTCAAAATCGAGGTGATATTCAGAGCCGGCCGGTCGTGTGAAGTGAAACGACTCACTTCCCGTACCACTGCGCGACTACTGCGCGAGGGTACGTCGCTACAAAAAAGTGCTGAAATAGCCGAATTTTTCGACTTTTACGGTGCTTCTGTGAGTATTCCTTCCAATCTGGATACGGCCAACATCATTTTATACACACTTTCCAGATATGCTTCAGAAGTGATACCGGCCTTTGCCGGGATTATCAGGGACCCTGTTTTCCCGGATGAAGAACTCGTAACCTATCAGCGAACAGGCATACAGGAGTTGTCGGTGGAGCTGGAAAAAGTGGAGACAGTTGCCTACAGGAAAGTTACAGAGCTTATTTTTGGTGAAAACCATCCTTATGGCTACAATTCTGTGGAGGCCGATTATCTGGCTCTGCAAAGGACCGATCTGGAGGCGTTCTATGACAACTGGTATCGGCCCGAAAACTGCTTCATTGTGGCATCCGGTTGCGTTGACGAGAAGGTAATTTCGGAGCTGAACCAGTATCTGGGTGGCCAATGGAAAAGATCGCCGGATATTCCCGGGCTTCCGGCCGTCAGTCACACCGAAAGAGACGTCAAACCATCAAAAGTTCATATTTCACACCCCGGATCACTGCAGACAGCCATCAAGATAGGGCGCAGGGCTTTCGGCCGAAACCACCCCGACTACGATGGTCTTTACGTTCTCAATACGGTACTCGGAGGTTACTTTGGTTCACGACTGATGACCAGTATACGGGAGAAAAAAGGGTTTACATACAATATATATTCTACCCTGGATGCCTACCTGAACGACGGATGCCTCTACATTGCCACGGAGGTAAATACAGAAAACACAGCATCGGCTGTGCGCGCGATACTGGCAGAAATGAAGAAACTGAGAGAAAAACCTGTAGATAATGAGGAGTTGGGTATGGTCCGGAACTATCTGCTGGGTATGTTGCTGAATGGACTGGATGGCCCGCTCAATGTGTCGGACGTGGTAAGAGGATTACTTGCTGAAGGACTCCCTCCAAGCGTTTTCAGCAGGCTGGTGGACAAGATCAACAGCATCACTCCCGCGGAAATACAGCAGCTCGCCGCGAAATACCTGAACCCCGATGACTACTGGATTGTAACCGTTGGACAAGACACCGCCCCGTCCGCTAAAATCAGGCAAAAAAATCCACCAACAGTTTGATTGGGAAATCTCCAAAAATTTGTGTACTTTTGCGGAAAATTGTCCGAATCGCCGGATATTGCCAGCCGAATCAAATACTGGTTCGATGATTCCCGGAAACCGTTTTTCACTACTATAAACTGAGCGTTGTGTTCAATCTTTTTAATTTTTTCAAGCAGGAACTTGCCATTGACCTTGGCACCGCCAACACCCTTATCATGGTAGATGACAAGGTGGTGGTGGATGAACCCTCCATCGTCGCCATTGATCGCCGTACCGGAAATACGATTGCTGTGGGTCATCGCGCCATGCAGATGCACGAGAAAACCCACGAGAATATCAAGACTGTACGCCCGCTCAAGGATGGTGTAATAGCCGACTTTCAGGCTGCCGAGGCTATGATACAGAGCCTTATCAAGATGGTAGGTCGTAAAAACAGCCTTTTCAGCCACCTCAAGATGGTAATCTGTATTCCAAGTGGTATTACAGAGGTTGAAAAACGTGCCGTTTTTGACTCGGCGGATCACGTGGACAGCAAGGAGACTTATCTGATTCATGAGCCTATGGCAGCAGCCCTTGGTATTGGTCTCAATATCGAAGAACCTGTGGGTAACATGATCATTGATATCGGTGGTGGTACCACTGAAATTGCCGTAATTGCTCTTTCGGGTATTGTATGCGACCAGAGTATTCGTATTGCCGGCGACGAGCTGACGAACGATATCATGAGCTACATGAAGCGCGAGCACAATATCCTTATCGGCGAACGTACAGCCGAACAGGTCAAAATCAATGTAGGCTCGGCACTTCACGAACTTGATAATCCGCCAGCAGATTATCCCGTGAACGGTCGCGATCTCATGACCGGCATCCCGAAGCAGATCAAAATCAGCTATCAGGAAGTAGCCTATGCGCTCGACAAGAGCATTTCCAAAATCGAGGATGCGGTTCTCAAGGCACTCGAGCTCACGCCACCTGAACTTGCTTCGGATATTTACCGTACCGGTTTGTATCTGACCGGTGGTGGTGCCCTTCTCCGCGGACTCGACAAGCGCCTGGAGGCCAAAACGAAGCTTGATGTACACGTGCCTGAAGATCCGCTCCGCGCAGTAGTGCGGGGTACTGGTCTTGCACTGAGAAATACCGGCCAATATTCTTTCCTTATTGACAGGAAAAGTGTTTAGGACGGTTACCGTCGTCATTTTCATCAAGGCAAAATCGCCAAACAACTGTTTCTATGGGACGGCTACTTCAACTCCTGCTTCGAAACGGCGGCTTCGTCACGCTGGTATTCGTGGAGTTGTTCTGCTTTATGCTGATTGTTGAATACAATACCTCTCAGGCTGTAATCTGGGCCAATACCACTGATATTTTTGGTGGGCGGCTGATGGAACGGCGTCAGAGGGTTTCCGACTATTTCTCTCTTCAGGGACGCGCCGACAGTCTGGCCAGAGTAGTGGACAGTCTGCAGGAACGCCTTTCTTATGCGCGGTATGTACAGGTACCCGTGCGCGACACGTTCTACCGTATAACCTGGGATTCACTGACAGCTTCTGACTCACTTAGAAGAAAGCATGTCCGCCCCCTTTACGAGTATGTATCTGCAAGGGTGGTGGAAAATTCTGTTACCGGCGTAAATAACTGGATACTCATCAACAGAGGAAAAAACGACCGGATAGAACCACACAGTGCTGTAGTTACCCCGGATGGTGTGGTCGGAATTGTGCGCCATGTAAGCGACAATTTTTCCATCGTCATGTCGGTTCTGCACAGTCAGACGCGAATTACTGCATCTGTTGATGGAACCGGTGCATTCGGCTCCCTTGAATGGGACGGGAAAAATCCGGAGGTTATGTCACTCAGGAATATTTCGAAGCATTTCAAAGATCGTATAGTGCCTGGCGCCCGGGTGGTTACCAGCGGTTATTCGATGATGTTTCCCAGAGATATTCCAGTAGGTATTGTGGAAGCTTCACCCACAGAAGACAGCGAGAATCCGCACTTTCTCGTAGTGAAAGTCAGGCTCGGCCAGTCTGTGTCGGGCATTACCGATGTGTCTGTGGTACGCAATCTGTTTTCACCTGAAATTGACAGTCTGAAATCCAAAATCAAGCGATGAATTCCAGCATTTTCCCGAATATTTGGCGTTTTCTGGGGCTGATACTGGGTCAGGGTCTCCTCCTGAAGCAAGTGGTGCAAACGGTTGGTTCCGCCTGGTTCAATATAATGTTGTACCCGATATTCATCCTGTTGCTTCCCGTGCAGCTGGCTGCGCCCTATCTGGTACTGCTTGGTTTCGCCGTGGGTATCTCGGTTGATATGTTCTACCAGACACCCGGCGTGCACGCCAGTACCGGTGCATTTGCGGGGTTTATACGCGGAATGATATTTACTGCTTTTGCGCCCAAAGGTGGATTCAACGCCAAAGACCCCATTTTTGCGCCACATTACGTATCCTGGCAAACATTCCTTTCTGTTTCAGGGGTGTTTTTCTTCCTGTATCTTTTCTGGTATTACTCAGTTGAGGCCTTCACCTTCGTCTATTTCACTTCAATTGTGTTAAAGACTTTATCGACCTGGAGTATTACCATGATCTTTGTAATTCTGTACGCTGCACTTTTCAACCCCAAACAATAAAGCCGGCCCTGAATTATGAAATCAGGTATCTATCGTCAAAGAAATATACAGCTGGTATTCCTGATATGCGGGGCCCTGCTCGTGCTCAGGGCGGCCCAGCTTCAGCTTTTCGATGATTCCTTCCGGCGCAGAGCAGACTCAACTACTATTGAAAATCTGACAGTTTATCCGCCACGGGGATTGGTTTACGACAGAAACGGGATATTGATCGTAAATAATGAAGCCACTTATGACCTGATGGTCACGTACAGTCAGGTCAATCTCCGGGAAATGGATGTACCCAAGTTTTGCGCAATTCTGGGTATTACCGAACCTGAGTTCAGGCAGAATCTTGTGAAAGACTGGAAAAGTGGAAAGTACTCAAAATCAGTACCTTATGTGTTTCTGAAGAAAATGACACCACAGACGTGCGCACGCCTGCAGGAAAGTCTCTACGAATTTCCCGGCTTTTTCGTTCAGGTGCGTAATATCCGGGGCTACCCGGAAAGTGTGGGCGCTCATGTTCTTGGTTATATCAACGAGGTGGATCCGCGCGATATCGAAAAATCAAAGGGCAAGTATGAAACGGGTGACTATATCGGGGCAGCCGGTATTGAATCTGCCTATGAAGACTATCTGCGCGGGAAAAAAGGCGCGACAGCACTCCTGAGGGATAATCTGGGCCGTATTGTCGGTAAATACAAGGATGGCGCCGAGGATAGTCCCGCCGAAGCCGGTCACGATCTGGTTACTTCCATTGATGTCAGATTACAGGCCTATGCAGAATATCTGATGCAGAACAAAACTGGCAGCGTAGTGGCACTGGATCCCAAAACTGGTCAGATACTCACGATGGTCAGTGCACCCACCTACGATCCGAACCTGCTGATTATGACCCAGGATCGCGGACAGGAGTTCAGCCGGTTGCTCACTCATCCACTGAAGTACTTCTTCGACCGGACAGTTATGGCAAAGTATCCGCCCGGCTCGATTTTCAAGACGGCAGTTTCTCTCGCAGGTATGCAGGAGGGCGTTATCAACCCGACAGGCGGATTTGGCTGCAGCGTCGGATATTATTACGCCGGAAGAACTTACAAGTGTCACCACAGCGGCCACCTGAACGGAGTGGTAGATGCGCTTGCTCATTCCTGTAACACTTATTATATGGTGAAATACAGGGATATTATAGACAAGTTCGGGTACTCCAATCCTCAACAGGGTCTCGATCTTTTTAACAAGTATATGAAAGAATTCGGTTTCGGACAGAGACTGGGTATTGACTATCCGAATGAAAGTCCGGGAAGTTACCCTACCTCCGCTTACTACGACAAGATATATCCGAAAAAACTCGGGGGCTGGCACTCGCCAACCATTATGTCGTGCGGTATCGGGCAGGGTGAACTTCAACTGACAACCCTGCAGATGGCCAATTTTGCAGCCTGCATCGCCAACAGGGGATACTGGTATGCCCCGCACCTTGCCATGGCCTTCAAAGACACCACAAGTATCCCCGACCGCTTTTTTCAGAAACATGTTGTAAGTGTGGATGCCCGCCACTTCGAAACAGTAGTGGAGGGTATGGCACAATGTGTTGAACGGGGTACCGCCCGGATTGCCCAGATACCGGGTATCCCGGTGTGTGGTAAAACCGGAACAAGCCAGAACCCGCACGGTGATGATCACTCTGTATTTTTTGCTTTTGCTCCCAAGACGGATCCCAAAATCGCAATTGCTGTTTATGTGGAAAATGCAGGATGGGGGGCCTCTTATGCCGCTCCTATTGCCAGCCTCATGATCGAACACTTCCTCAACGATACTATTGCCACCGACAGGAAACCGCTCGAGGAAAAAATGGCGAAGGCAAATCTGGTTGACAAGTATATTGCCAATAAGGAGTCGGCCAAAATCAGAGCCAAAGCACCGGCACCCAAACGCGACTCTCTTCCCAATCCGGATGATACGCCGCTTGATGAATCGCCGGCAGCCGTTACCCAGCCGCAAGCCCCCGGTACCAATCGCCAGAACAGGCGCTGAGTTCCATCTCATTCTGAATCAAAATTTGCCAATAGATTCATTATTGGTATAATTCCGTCCTTTTATTCGCTCGGCAAACCAACTTCGGTTTATATTTGAGCGGATTATTATGCAGCATAAAATGAAAGTAATTTTATCCCTAGCAGCAGCCTTGCTGACAACCGCCGGTCTCCTCGCGCAGGCCCCCGCAAATGATGCCTTCAACTGTGCCACCATGATTGATTTCGGTGTGGCGCCGTATTGTACATCAGCGATTTACACAAACGAAAATGCCACGCCCAGCACTATCGCTACAGTGGATACTGTATCCTGTTTCAACAGCGCTGTTGCCCAGCGCGATGTGTGGTTCAAGTTTACCTGCTCCGATACGCTGTTCGACTACCGAATTACTATCAAAGCCGCCGGTATCGACCCGATCGTGAATCCGGAAATTGCTATTTATCGCGGAGACTGTGTGCTTGACGGGCTTGGCGAAATAGGCTGTGCCAGCGCTCAGGTAGGAGAAGACAGTCTCTTCATAGACCTGTTTAATCTCACGCCCAATGAGGTTTACTATATACGTGTAAGCGACTGGTCAGCAACCGCCGCTCCGAATTCAGGTGGCTTCACACTCTGCGTGGAGGAAATTCCTCCCATACTTACTATCGGCGATGGAGGATCTTCTCTCTGCT
>JBDLWO010000046.1:0-11616 GCA_039804245.1 Bacteroidota bacterium | reverse complement strand
AGATAAATCAGACCGTTCCGTTCGGTGCCGCACCATACTGACTGGTCGCCGAAGACGACCAGATCTGTAACGGGGCCGTATTTCCAGTCAGGGACAGAGAAATCAACGCTGTTCGCGGCTGTGTTGAATCTGAAGACACCTTTTTCGTCTGCGCCGGCCCACACATTTCCCGATTTGTCGGTTGTAACAGAGATGATCAGTTCGTCGGTGAGGCCCTCCGGAATACCGATTTTCCCGACAGACTTTACACCGAATGATAGCATGGAGCAGACACTGATACCAGCATCGGTGGCGGCCCAGATACGGCCATCGGGCGTACTGGCAATGGCATATACATCATCGCTGCTCAGTCCGTCATCCTGTCTGTTGAAATTGAACAACCTGTTTTGTTTCCAGACATAGAGGCCTTCGCCGTAGGTTGAAAACCACAGGCCACCCCTGCCATCGCTGCAGAATCCGGTGACCGCCGCAGCGGGCAAACCCTCTTCGGGCGACCATAAATCGAGAGCAGGAGCATTGTCGAGATCAGTTTCCATGTCGCCTGATGGTACCGGAATAGTAGATCCTGCTGGTTTGACAGTGGCAATAATTCCGTTCTGATAACCCACCCGGAGCAGTCCGTCGTATTCAAATATTGCTGAAACGGGGCTGTTACCTGCCTCTTCCGGGCCCTTCACCGGGGCAAAATTAATTCCGTCGAAGCGAAATACATTATTGCCTGCGCCCAGCCAGAGCCAGCCCCCGGCAGTGTGGCAGGCGGCGCCGAACTGAATATTTCCGTAGTTGGCAGTCGGATAAAAGCGCGTGAGTGGTGTTTGTGCCGTGGCCAGCGCACAAAGACAGGAAAAGAAGAATATGTATATGAGTTTGTTCAAGATGGTTACATCGTCAGCGCAGCTTCCACATAAACCTGAATTTCCTCTGCAATCTTCTGGTGCACAATTCTCGGAATAGCGATATTATGTTCGGCCACTGGCACAGTAAAAGTACAGCGCACAAACAACTTGCCTCCCTTGTTTTCAAGTTGGCATTTAAGAATACGCTCCTGTTCGACTCCATGTATGTTCAGTTTGCCTTTTGCGCGTACAGTTTGCGGGCCCTGCTGCTGAAAGTTCACCTGTTCAATGATTCTGCCTGTAAAGGATGCCTTCGGATAAACAGTGCTTTCCAGATAATTTTCATTGAAATGTTCCTGTTGCAGGGGAGAGTTGAAGCCTTCGAAGTAACGCACTTCTACCGACCAGGCAAAAGACTGGTTTGAAGGATCCAGAACTCCGCGAAGTTTGCTGCATTTGGCCTCAATCACTTCGAGTGCTGCTGTTGAGGTCAGGGTTATTCTACCGGTTTCGCACTTGTAAACGGCATTTTGTGACAGCATCACCACTGGTATAAACACGACGAGTATAACGGATAATACCTTCATTGTCTTTTTGTTTGCCATAGACATCAACCTCCGATAGTAGCCATGGAAGCGCCATGTTCTGCTGCGTTTTTTTCGGCCTCCCAGCCATCGCGGGGGCGTTGGCTGAAAGCCTGCAGGAGCGTGCCGGTCAGTTCAGCATCGCTTGCGCCTGTGCGCATGAGGTCTCTGATACTCAGCACACCGCCATCATAGAGACAGGTTTTAAGCATTCCCTGTGGTGTTACCCGTATCCGGTTACAGGTTCCGCAGAAACTGCGCGTCCAGGCGGCAATAACACCGAGTCGTCCCTTCATTCCCGGGGCCTGATAATTGGCTGAGGTGGACTCGGGTGCATCTGCACAGCGTACCATATCTGGCCAGCGATTCCTGAGCATGCCGAGAATTCTGGTGTGATTCCAGTAGGGAACTCCTGAGCCGTGATCACCGCCGTTGAAAGGCATTTCTTCGATAAAACGTACATCCAGCGGATATATTTCGGCCATTTCGGCCAGCGGGACAATATCGCTGTCATTTATATTTTCCATAACAACAGCATTGATTCTCACCTGGAAATCGTTATTGAGCAGCATGAACAGCGTTTCCATAACAGCGGGGAGTTCATCCCTGCGTGTAATCTGGAAAAAGCGCTCCCGGTTGAGAGTGTCGAGACTCAGGTTGACCGATCGGATGCCCAACTCTTTCAATTCAGGAATAAACTGCGCTGTTGCCACTCCATTGGTAGTGAGACCTACTTCTTTCAGCCCGCTGATATTGACCAGTTTTTCGAGGAAATGCATCATATCCCTTCTGACCAGTGGTTCACCACCGGTTATTCGCACCTTTTCAATACCCAGACTGGCGAGCAGGCGGCACAGGCGCAGCATCTCTTCATACGAGAGCAGGTCAGATCTCGACAGCCAGTTCAGGCCGTGCTCGGGCATACAGTAGGAACAGCGCAGGTTGCAGCGGTCAGTGACTGCGAGGCGCAGGTAGGTAAGCGGCCGGTTGTGGTTATCGAAAAGCAAGGTTTCTGAATGGATGTATCCCTTGCAAAGATAGGGTTGCATTTGACAATCGGACAAAGCAATTTTTGCAGTAAACTTGCACCGGAAAACAATTCCGGGTATTTGATGGTTTCAGAACCGGATCAGATTACAAAACTGCAAGATGGAAGTTTACGGAAAAATTCTGCTTATCGCGATGCCAGCTTTCCTGGTGCTGGTTCTTTTTGAAAAGTGGTACGGATGGTTTCGCGGTCGCGACACCTACCGGCATTCAGACATGATATCCAGTCTGAGTTCGGGTATCACCAATGTAGTAAAAGATGTGCTGGGCCTGAGTGTTTCCATCCTGTCTTATCGCTGGCTGGTTGAACACGTGGCAGTGTACAAGGTGGAGGATACATTTCTGACATACTTCACAGCCTTTGTGGCGCTCGATTTTTCGGGTTACTGGACGCACCGTCTGGCGCATGAGGTCAATTTTTTCTGGAACAAGCACGCCATTCATCACAGCAGCGAGGAGTTCAATCTGGCCTGTGCTTTGCGGCAGAGTATTTCTTCCTTTGTCAATCTGTTCACTATTTTTCTTCTGCCGGCTGCCCTGCTGGGTGTCCCACCTCAGGTAATAGGTGTTGTGGCTCCGCTGCATCTGTTTGCCCAGTTCTGGTATCATACCCGCCATATTGGCAAGATGGGTTTTCTGGAGTACGTTATTGTAACCCCGTCGCATCACCGCGTTCACCACGCCATTAATCCGGAGTATCTGGACAGGAATCACGGGCAGATTTTCATTTTTTGGGACAAACTTTTCGGTACTTTTCAGGAGGAACTGCCCGATGTGCCACCGGTGTATGGTATTACGCGCCCCGTGCGCACATGGAACCCTGTCAGAATCAATTTCCAGCATTTGTGGCTGCTCATTCTGGATGCCTGGAGGGCTGGCAGCTGGCGTGACAAACTGAGAATATGGTTTATGCCAACGGGCTGGCGGCCTGAAGATGTGGAGAGGAATTACCCGGTGGACAAGATTGAGGATGTTTACAACTTCGAGCGTTACGCGCCACCTGTGTCAGGGCTCCTGAAAGCATGGTCGGGAGTACAGATGTCTTCAGTTTTCATTTTTGTCCTGTATATGTTTGGCAATCTGGCGTCTATTGGTTCGCCAGGCATTTTTCTTTACGGCGCCTTTGTATTTCTGTCGGTGAATGCCTATTCGGAGCTGATGGATCGGAACCGTTATGCAATATGGTGGGAACTTCTGAAAAATTTGTACGGCATTGCACTTATAGCGGCCAGTGGCGACTGGTTTGGGCTGAACAGCTATATACCCGGAGGTTCTGTGATTATAGCCGGATGGTTTGTTGTTACCACACTGGTTACGTATTGGATGGCATCGAGGGAGACAGAAAAAAATATGCCGGAGTTACAGGTGTAACTCCGGCACAATCACAGGTTCAGGGTTTATTACTGACCTTTTTTGGCTTTTCCGCCCTGTTTCTTTCCGCCTTTTCCGTTGTTTTTCTCACCGGGCTTGCCGCCTTGCTGCTCCGCTTTGCGGGTTTCGCGCCGTGCTATAATTTCATCATATTTTTTTGCCTGGTCGGCGTTCAGAGCTGCTTTATGAGCCTTTAAACGTTCGGCGCGCAGCTTCTGCATTTCGTCGCGCTGGTCTTCTTTGAGACCCTTTGATTTGGCGCGATATTCTTCATTGGCTTTTTTGAAAGCTGCTTTCTGATCTTCGGTCAGGTTAAGTTCGCGGGCGAGTTCTTCTTCGCCTGCCTGTTGGCGGGCCTCTACATTCTGTGGTTGAGCGGGCCTGACCGGTTTTTGTGGTTCAGTCTGGGCATGTAGCTGAGCAGATGCGCAGACTGCGAGCACAACAGTTGCAACGGATTTAAAAAACGGGAATAATTTCATAATGTGGAACCTCCTGTTTTGTCAGGTGGTATACCTATGACGCAATAAACAGCAGAAGGTTTGTCTTGGAGTGTATTAAAATTGAGTTAAGAGAGCGTATTCAGGATATTTGAAAGGTCTTACAAAATCAGTGTTTTTGGGCTTTCCCCGACCGCAAATGCGACAGCGCCGATCAAAAATGACTTGAAAGGGTTTGCATGGTGAAAAATTAGCGCCCTGAAAAACACATTACAACACTTTTAAAATCAAATTTTTACAATTTGATAAAGGTTGAATCCGAACAAAACAGGTGGGGGAGAAACACGCATGATTTGTCATTCATGGCCACCGTGAATACCAGCACCTTTGTGTTGTCAATGAAAGAAGAGAGCAACACACATTCATTGGCGACAATGAAATATCTTTCATGAGATTATACAAGGGAAAGCGCCGCAGAGCAAAAGAGCTCTGTGGCTTTTCTCTTTTACGGTCAGATATTTTCTGAATTCCTGCGATATTCTCAGTGGCGGATGGTACGATCCAGATTGACCACTCCCAGTATCTTCCCCTTCATTTCCTTCCCGACAAACGGACTGTTGGCCGAGCGGGATTCTGTTGTATTATACCTCCATGTTGCTTTCGGATCAAATACCGTCAGGTTGGCCATTTCCCCTTCTTTTATTACCGGAATCGGCAGTCCCAATATACTTCTCGGCGCCAGTGCAAATTTCCTGATGAGCATTTCAACGGGGATATCGGAATGTGTGAGGCACATCGAAAAAGCTGTTTCAAGGCCCGTCATACCAAATTCGGCGTAGGGGAATTCCAGATTTTTGGCTTCTTCATGCCATGGAATGTGGTTGGAACAAATAAAGTCAACAGTTCCGTCCATAACCGCGGAGCGGAGAGCATTCACATCCGGGTTGCTTCTGAGCGGGGGCATTACTTTCCAGTTGCTGTCAAAATCCGCCATCATTTCATCGTTGAAGCAAAGATTTACAGCTGCTACAGAGCAGGTCACCGAAAGTCCGCGTGACCGGGCATGTCTGATCAGGTCAACACTCCTCGCTGTTGAGACAAGATGTATATGCAAGCGTCCGCCCGTATATTCCAGCAGACTCAGATCGCGTTGCACCATCAGTTCTTCTGCCAGGGCGGGTATGCCTTTGAGACCCAGAGAGGTGCTCATAATACCCTCATGCATTTGTCCGCCGCCAGCCACCGTTTTATGGTGAGGACGGTTCATGATCAGTCCGTCGAAGGCACGGGCATACTGAAGAGCCCGAAGGAGCAGTCCGGCGTCCTGAACAGCGCGATAGCCGTCGGCAAATGCAACGGCCCCGGCGTGGTGCATATCTATCAGCTCGGCCAGATCTTTTCCGTCGCAGTTTTGGGAGAGAGCCCCCACAGGGTAGAGTTCAACCGGGGAGCTGCAGGACTGAGCCTTGTTTCTGACGTACAGAACTTCCGATTTGGAGTGAATGGCAGGACTGGTATTGGCGAAGCAGGCAATACCGGTGAATCCACCGGCGGCGGCGGCGTTGAGCGCGCTTTGAATATCTTCTCTGTGCTCGAGCCCCGGGTCGCAAATCTGCACGCCGACGTCGAACCAGCCCGGTGACACGCAGGCGCCTCCGGTATCCCATACTTCTGCTCCCTGATCGGGCACAATATGGGCAGCTATCTCTGTAATAATACCATTTCTGATGAGTATATCAACGGGTTTCTGTTCTGTTAGTCCGTCGTTAATACAAACGTTTTTGATCAGGAGCTGCATGATGATTTATCTTCTGAACCAGTGGTTATTTTTTACGATAAAACCCGGAGTCTGCCAGTACAGGTCGGCATCGTTGGGTTTAATGAGAACTTCATCGTACCAGAAAGGGGTAAAAACGCCCTTTTTATGCAGGTAGGCACCTGTTATGGAATTGTCTTCATAAACTGTGAACTCCACATTAAACAGCGCCCAGTCTCCCACGATGGTCTCGATATAGAATCTCAGACCTTCGTGCCTGAAGTTGATCTGATGACCATCCGTGATATTATTCTGCACTATTTTGAGTTCCTGGGTCATTCCCATATCCTGTGCCACATTAATCCAGAGATTCAGGTGATAAACACCTTTGGGTATTGCCTCCTTCACCAGCCAGGTGGTATCGCCGGCAACAGCTTTGGCAGAGGAACCGGAAAAATTGTGCGCTTCCGGCTTGTTATCATCAAAACTGAGGTGCCTGAACCATTTGCCGTTGAGATTCCGCGCCATCCAGCCGTTTTCAAGTTTCTGAAGATTTGGGCTGGATGCTTCAGACTCCACTTTTTTCATGCGTTCGCGCGCATATACGCGCACGCTGTCGGGCATGAGCGACATGATCCTCAGCTCCGGTGATTCGTACACAGTTGATGCTTTTGATATCAGGTGTGCATATTTTTTCTGTACTTCTTCCCATTTGGCTGGTTCGATCAGAAGAGCTATCGGTCGAAAATCAGACAGATCGCCGAAAATAGCGGGCGTTTCGCAGGGTGGCAGCGACCACTGAACCGATTTTACCATCCGGCCAATGGAGGATCGGCTCATGAAAACACCCATATCGGGTATCCCCGTCTGGTAAGCAGTATATTGAGTCTTTTTAAACAGCGGATAATAGATATCGAGCCAGATATTTTCGGATCCGACGTGATAGTAGGGCAGGGGCATCAGCGCCTGAAACCCGCTGTAATCAACCTTGTTCAGCCAGTGATCGGGAGATGAGGCTGCAGCGCCGGGTTGTGCGGGAGATGGGGCTGTTTCAATTTTGTTGAGTTTCTGGAATATCAATGCTTCCCAGCACATGATGAAAAGTGGAAGAAGCGCGATGGTCCACTTCCTGGTATTGGGCAGATGGAGGCCGCGGAACTGTCTGTTTTTTATACCGGAGATCAGCACGTCCAATTCCTGTTTCCACGTCTGATTTACCGGATAGTGCGAGCTTTTATTCCACAGAACATAGAAAACGAGCAGATTTACGGCGTAGTAGTAAATCCAGGTGAAGCGGCCAAGGCCCCTGAATTGTCGGAACGGTCCCAGATAATCCACCATCCACTCCATGCCGGGTATGGCAAACGG
Organism: Bacteroidota bacterium; assembly: GCA_039804245.1. Taxonomy (GTDB): domain Bacteria; phylum Bacteroidota; class Bacteroidia; order Chitinophagales; family Saprospiraceae; genus M3007. Next base: position 4,214 of record JBDLWO010000046.1, on the reverse strand, counting down.
GAAACCGCACCCGATAAGTACCAGTGCGAATCCGGCAGCAAAAACGCCGTTCATATACCTTTTGTGTACCCTGTGACAGGCTGCTGAATCCCATGAGGGGTCAAACATTCTGAACTTTCGTTTGAATACAACCCAAAGTGTGAAGGCAAATGCGATTATACCCACATAGGCCTGTGATTCGGGGTCAATTCTTCTGATATGAATGATATTGCGGTCGATCCACTGAAAAACCGGCATATTTTCATAAGGGAGGAAAATTCCCTCCCAATGTGCAATATAGTGGGTGAATCCCCAGGGGTTGGCCGGTCGGTCGGGGCAGTAGTCGGACCAGTGCACCCATAAATTGAGCAGGGTAAACGGCAGAACGACCATCACAATGAGGTGATACGATCTTTTGGCTATATTCTTCCAGCGAAAATCAGTCAGAATCTGGTAAAGAGTATAAAGACCGAGAAAAATGGCAGATACCCCGAAGTTATAGAAATGCAGTTGTGCAGAGAAAAACAGCAGTATTCCGATCAGCAGACTCTGATATCGCCTGCTGAAACGTTCTTCATAGCGGCAGAGCAACAGTAGTAAAAGCGGGAGTATCCAGGTGTGAGAGAGGCCGAAATGGGTGTCAAAGCGGTTATTTTGCGGAGAAAGGAATAATATTCCCAGGGAAGCGATTCCGGCGTACCAGACAGGAATGTGCAATTTTCTCAACAGCAGAAAAATGGCACAGGCGCCGAGCAGCATGGAAATAATCTGAAACCAGTTCATCAGTCCGACTGTATCAGCGCTGATATCCGAGACGTGGCGACTCCACCACTGCAGTGCTGAGCTGAAAACAGGCTGGTTGTCTGTGAACAGCACATGTTCGCCGTAGGGATAGTTCATCCCTTCGTAGTGGGTATAACCTGCATCGTATCTGACATGCCAGGCGGAGGTCATGTAATTTTTGAATGCATCGGGCGAGTCGAGCAGCATGCAGTCGTTGGCATTTTTCAGCCAGTCGCCGTGTTTGGCCCAGAGAAGTACTGCGGCCAGTATCATCACAGCCATCATTCCCCAGAAGGTGTGGCTTCTTTTGGGAGAGCTCAGATTGTGGAAAGTGTGCTCTATCTGGTCAAACGTATTCAAGATTGCTTTGCTTTAGTGGGTGTACTGTCTGAGGAGCAACTTCAGGAAATTACCGCCTTCGGTGGCGAGTACTTTCCAGTTTACAGGGCTGAATACCACACCGGGTCGGAGTTCAACAGCTACAGGGGTTACGGGCACCTTGCCTCCTGCCATCATCAGGAATTCAAGGTCGAACAGGAAGCGGTCAATAGTAGTTTGCAGAAACAGTTCTTTTCCTGCATTGTCGAAAGCCTTCAATCCGCACTGTGAGTCGTCAATGGGTTGTTTGAGAATATTTCTGAGCATCCAGCGCAGTACGCGGGATATAATGCGCCTCGACGGAGGGACGTGTGCATAATAGCCGGTATCTCTGTTGCCGGCGGCGATTCCGCCTTCTTCCATGAGAGCTTTTGTCACCCTGACCATACTGTCGGTGGTGTAGGGGAAGTCGGCGTCGGTTACCAGATGCAGCTCGGCCGATGAATGTTGCACACCTTCCCTGAGTGCATAGCCTTTTCCACGGTTGATCGGGTAATTCACCACCACCACACCTGGTATGAGTTCCTGCAGCCGCACTGCATTATCTTCCGTGAAATTTCGGGGGGAGCCATCGTTCACCACGACCAGCCCGATATGCGACGTGATACCCGCCATACCGGCCACCAGTCCGGCAAAGCGGCTGGCAAGTGCCCTTTCCCAATCGGGAGGCGGGTTATAGCAGGGAACAATAATATTCAGTGCAGGTTTCAAACGACGTTGCCGGTTTTGCTGTTACAGCCGGGCAAAGTTAGAAAAAAGCGCTGGAGTACTGCCTTGTTCTTACTGGCAACTACTTATTTTTGCGATTAAAATCAACAGTATGAATTACTGGCTAGTCAAATCAGAGCCTGATGTTTACAGTTATGAGCGATTGGAACGTGAGGGGACCACTCGCTGGGACGGGGTTCGCAACTACATGGCGCGCAACAATCTGCGTGCTATGAAAACGGGAGATATCTGTTTGTACTATCACTCCAATATCGGTCTGGAGATTGTAGGTATAGCGTGCGTGAGCAGGGAGTTTTACCCTGACCCCACTGCTGAATCTGGCGACTGGTCAGCGGTAGATCTCGTGCCTTTGAAAAAATTTAACAGACATGTTTCACTTGCCGAAATCAAGTCACACCCGGCACTGCAGCAATTACTATTGGTCAGAAACCCGCGTATATCGGTGATGCCGGTTTCACCGGATGAAATGAGTGCCCTGCTTGCCCTGGGCGAAACGAAACTTTAAATGATTATACAGAACAACAGAATGCAGTTTGGTCGTGTACCCGGAGGAGGGTTGGGCTGCCTTGTATTTGCGGCGCTGCTACTCGTCGCCGGCTATTATATACTGAAGGGCCTTTATTTTCTTCTCTGGTGGGCGGCACCTGCACTCCTGGTGCTGGCGCTGATTGTGAACTGGCGGGTGTTCCCCCGCACTATCACCAGCTGGCTTGATACCCTGGAAACAAGACCGTTACATGCTGTCATAGAAGCGGCATTTGCTGTTATCGCTTTTCCGTTTTTCACACTGTGGCTGTTCCTGAAGGCAGCCGGCACCCGTCGGGTTGATCGTATGGAGCGACAGTTCAGGGAAAATGCGGCAAAACAGGATGAATATACCGATTACGAGGAGATTGACAGCAAGCCGGGATCGGGAGCATAGCAGATACACCCCCGATCCCGAACAGATTCCTATTTACTGCCTTTCCATACAAACCATCCCACGTACGTGAAACAGGCCAGTGGTACCCAGAGTGCCATGGTCATACCATTCGCCTGAGAAAGGAAACCGGCTACCGGGGGCAGAACAGCCCCTCCTACAATAGCCATGATGACCAGTGAAGATGCCAGTTTGCTTTCTGCAGGTGGCAATCCCTTTGTTGAAAGTGCAAAAATGGTTGGAAACATGATACTCTGACAGAAATAAGTGAGCATGATACACAGAACGGCCATGAATCCGCCAGTGACCATGGCCAGCGCAACCAGCGCAATGGCAGCCACAGTATAATAGGCCAGCACTTTTCTGGCGTCCATTCTGCTCATCAGGAAAGTACCGAGGAAGCGGCCCAGCATGAAGAGTACCAGTGCAAAGGATGCGTGAAAACCTGCAATTTGCTCGGGTGTCATGGTATCGGTGAACCTGTAGATAGTTCTGACGATGCCCAGGTGTTGCTCTGCCGCAAAGTCCAGTTTGAAGTCAACAAAGTACCCCCACAATGTAGCCTGTGCGCCTACGTTGGCAAATTGTGCAATGACGCCGAGTGTCAGGTGACGGTATTTCCCGAGCAGACTGAATATACCGACGGAGCCTTCCGACTGTTCCTCTTCCCTGCCTACTTCCGGCAGTTTGGTGAGAGCGAACAATACGGCTACCGCTGCGACGAGCGCTGCCAGCGCCAGATAGGGGCCTTGTACGGAATGAGCTTCTTCAATGCGGGCTTCTGTAATTTGTTCAGGTGTCAGCAGTGAAAGTAATTCCGGTGTGTATTCTTTGGTTGAAAAAATAAACAGACTGCCTATGACCGGACCAAGAATCAGACTGATTCCGTTGAATGACTGTGCAAAATTGATACGCCAGGCAGCCTCTTCCCTGCTTCCAAGCACTGTTACATACAGATTGGCTGCAGTTTCGAGAAATGCAAGGCCGCTGGCAATGGTAAATAATGCAAAAAGAAAGAACCCATACACCCTGAGGTCGGCGGCCGGATAAAACAACAGCGCCCCAACGGCATACAGGGTCAGTCCGGCCAGGATACCGCGTTTGTAGCCCCACTTGCGCATGAAAATACCCGCCGGGATAGCCATCACGAAATAGCCTGCATAAAAGGCCGAGTCCACGATACCTGCCTGAAACCGGTTCAGGTCGAGGGCAAACTGAAAATGCCGGATCAGCGAGCCGTTCAGGCTGTTGGCGATGCCCCATAAAAAAAACAGGCTGCATACCAGTGCAAATGGAAGCAGATAAGGATTGCGGGACGTTGGTGTATTGTTCACAGAAAGATGTATTTTTGTTCGTTGAAAATTATTGAAGGGCAAATAACGGAATATACGCCCGACTTTTTCAACTTTTTTGCAGTTTTTGACTG
>JBDLWO010000045.1:0-2914 GCA_039804245.1 Bacteroidota bacterium | reverse complement strand
AGTCATGCCTGTGCTCTCCGGAATTTTGGAGTGTGTGTGTGTGGTTCCCGTTGGCATCGTTCTGCAGCGTGGCAACAGGTGAGGTATAATCGCGGTCGGGATCATTATTCTGGCCGTTATTGAACTCCTGGGAGCGTATGGCCAGGCCACCGCCATCAGGCAGGTTCGCAACATTCAGAATCTGGCCCAGACGGCTCGCAGCATCGAGTTGGCCACCATCCATGGGTACCCAGCAATCGCCATTCACTTCTGCAAACTTGACCGGATCAAGAATGGAATACTTGACGTCGCCTACCGCACCTGTACAATCTACCTTGAGAGCACGTGCTACCGAAAACGTATAGGGTGAATAGGTAAGTTCGGCACGGGGTGTCAATTCAAAATTATTGATTCGGACGCCCAGGTACAGGGTAGTCGAAAAATCGGCAGAATTCAGCGGAGTCACCGATCCCAGATTGTGGCTGTATATTCCTCCCGAAATATCTACATCTGCCGTTTCCTGCCAGATGGATGCACCGCCCGTTTTCACCGTATACAGCTTGAAGGTAACGGAGTACTCGCCATCATCGAGCGTCTTGCCCGTAATATCCCGCAGGATACCCTGGATGTTGATGCTGGGGTTGCCCGACTGCCCATACAGCGGAAAACCGGCAAAGCAGACGAAAATGAACGCCCATAGATAATGAAGTAAAAAAATGTCTTTTTTCATGTTTGCATGACGTGAATCTGATGAAAAATTTGATGTGACAGATTGAATTGCCAGACAGCTTTCAACCACGTTGCAAAGGTGAGCCCTCTGAGGGAAGTATCTATTTTTTCAATATGTACATTAATACGTACATTTTATCTGTACAAAAATATGTACACCCTCATGAAAACATGTACAAATATTTGAATGTATATTTGCGGCGCAATTTTCTTTTTAATCAAAAACACGCAAAAAATGCTTCATTTTAATAATTGCCCGGTTTTTGTCTATATTTTTGTCATACTGTTTGCTTCCTGTTCATCCGATCATCCGGCCGCCCCTGTTGATGATGTTGGTCAGGAAGTCGGTCCGTTTTTGGGAAGCCAGCTCGACGATGTAATAGCAGAGGGCTTTCACTACAAGGCCCCGGGCTTCTGTTTTCGCCGGATTCAGAGGACAGTGCCCCGGAAATGGTGGCGCTATGCAGTAGAGAATATCTACTACAAACTTCCGGAATCGGAAGATCGCGGATACACAGAAAAATGGCTTGACACCGCGCAGGTTATACTCCCGGATGTAAATGTGCGCTCATTCCTGCAGATGATGCGAGGGAACAGGCACGTTGATATGGGCAATTATGACCTCGCCATCGCCTGCCTTCGGGAAAGCTATGATCTGGCTATGGCCTGTAACCAGCCATACCGGGCCAACGATGCCAAACGCTATCTGGCCCGCTGCCTGATGTTCAAAGGTGACTATCCGGAAGCTGCTGCCCTCCTCATGGAGGTAAACGATTTTTTTGCAGACAAATCGGACATTCATCAGGTGCGCAAGTACGAAACAATCCTGGGGCTGGTACGTGTCTATCAGGTGAGCGGCGACAATAAAATGGCACTGTTCTGGAGCCGTCGGGCACTTGATTATGCCATTAAAAACAGTGGTCAGGAAGTAGAGGCCGCCGAGTATCTGACACAAACATACCTGAACCTGAATATGCCTGATTCTGCCTGGCTGGTAATACAGGAGGCTGAGGCAAAACGTCATCAGCTCAACATCTACGCCGACTCGGCCCGGGGGCACTACCTGATGGGAAAAACCCTGACAGAACGCAGGGAATACAGTGCCGCCCTGCCCCTGCTGCAACTGGCTATATCCAGCAATCTGGAAACGAAAAACCGGCTGAAAATCGGAGAAATTGAAACAGCGCTGGCCGATTGCTACCGGGGTATGGGCCAGGCCGACAGGGCACTACAATACTACCTGAGTGCCCTGAATACGACGCCGGATACTTCCAGAATGTCGTCGCTTCACTATAGTATATCGGACGTTTACGAAAAAAAGGGTTCACTGGCCAATGCACTGTACCACGTCCGGATGGGCGCAAAATATTTCCGCATCTTCTTTAACGCCGAAAAAGACCGAACCATTGGCAGAATGGAAGTTCAGGCAGCGCTCGAACGACAGGAAAGCCAGGTGAAATTCCTCACCGAACAGCACAAGGCCCAGCAATTCAAAATGGCCCTGATTCTAATGGTACTTCTGTCGGGTATTACCACCCTGCTGCTGCTGCTCGACCGGCAGCGCCGCCGCCGTATCATTCTGGAAACGGAAAAAGAACTGCTGGAAGCCCGACAGCTGATCCAGCAACAGGAACTCCAGATTGCCAACACATCGCTGTCCAGAAAAACGGCCGAAGTAGTGTCTCTGCAAAACATGCTGGATCTCAAAAACCAGCTGATCTCCAGTCTTGAGCAAAAAATAAATACGGCAGAAACAGACCACCTGATAACCTCGCATCTGCGCCTGCTCACTGACCGGGACTGGCTGGAATTCCGGGACAAGTTTGATCAACAGTTTCCCGGCTTCATTACCCGGCTGAAAGCAACTTTCCCGGGAATAACCAATATAGAAGTACGACTGTTCATTTTCATTAAATTGGGACTCGAAAACACAGAAATAGCCAATATTTCCGGTATTTCCCCCGAAAGCGTTTACCGAAACCGATCACGCCTCCGCCAGAAACTCAACATTGACCAGGCCATCAACCTGGAGTCGTTTATCAGGGATTTCTGAGAGCGTCGGATATCAGGTGTTTGATATTTGTACCCTTTTTTCTCTTACCTTTGTTCTTATGAAGCGATTTTTCAACACAACAGGCCTGTGTAATCCGGAACAACACTATATGGTGGATCCGTTCCGCGATCTGTATCCTGACGTGAGTCGCCT
>JBDLWO010000044.1:0-5896 GCA_039804245.1 Bacteroidota bacterium | reverse complement strand
TCGCCTGCGGTGATGTGCAGGACCGGATTTATCGCCAGGCGGTAACGGCAGCCGGCTCTGGCTGTATGGCAGCGCTGGATGCCGAGCGGTACCTGGTGGAGCACGGAATGTAAATTGTTGTCTCGAACAGAAATTATTACAGCGGGAATCTTCTTCTGACAGGGATTCCCGCTGAATTATTACATGTAAAAATAGATATAATTGGCATTACCAGTACATTATTATGCTGTAACATACTCAACTGTCGCAGTTGCTGCTATCTTTGTTCTCAAACAACAATATCATACCAATCTAAACCTTATGCACCCGGGAAAACACGTAAGCCCTGAAACAATTTCCACAGAAAGTCGTTTCCTGCTCCAGCTCTATCCACGCCTTTTTGCACTTCTCGCCATTATCTCGTGCCTGCTTTCAGCTGGGCTGGCCTGTGTTATTTTCATGAATACTGATTTTTGGGAGGGTTCCATAATTGCTACTACGGCAACTTTCGCCGGAGCGACTGGCGCACTATACTTTGCCTGGCAGACCGGCAACTACCTGGCTGCTCCCCAAAGGGTATTGATTGATTTCGACAAAAAACTGCTGATCCTTAATCCGGAGGAGACAGATGCACGGGAAATTCTTTTCAAAGATATCCTTTACATCAGGCATACCCATACTCCATACCCGTTTTTCCCCGCGTATAATCTCCACATCCGGCCGGGTTCGGATGCGCTTGTGCTGTCCTTGAGGAACGATAAATTAGCCAACGGTCTCTATTTTGCCATGCAGAAAAGAGGAGGGATCGAAATGCGACAAGAGGGAATGGCCTCTTCGGTACTACCCAAAAACACCATAGCCGGAACGCAGGATTATGCAGAATCGAGACTTTTAACCATCCGGTCAGTCCGTAATTCGCCGGATTATGTGCTCAGTATACGTCTTCTCTTGCCGATCGGATTATTACTCTCCATGTTCTGGCTGATTTCTTTCTGGATTGTACTGGTAATACTTCTGGCAGCTGCGATACTGATTTACCGCAACAGGAGCCGGTTGCTTCAAAAACACATCAATAAATACTGGGAGAGAAGGGTGACTTTTGACCCGGAAAAAAGAATGTTGAATGAATATGAATCAGGGAGGAATAACCAGATTGATTTCGACCACATTGATTATATCCGTTTTGAAACGTATTACTGGAGGTGGAGAGGTCTGTCTGACTATCTCTTCTGGATCAAACTGAAGAACGATACAAAGGAACGTCCGCTCTTTGCAGTTGCCAAAGATGCACATGCTACAGAGTACTATTTCTTTCTTCAGAATGAGCTCGGCTTGCCAATGCGTCAGGATTGACCAACTCTTTGCTACCTTTGCGCCCGATTATGCCGGTGCCGATATTCCGGCGCCATTCCTCACCAACTAAAATCAAGCAATCAATATGGTAATCGGTGTACCAAAAGAGATCAAAAGCAATGAAAACCGGGTTGCTCTCACGCCCGCAGGCGCGATGGAGTTTACCAGAAGAGGTCATCAGGTTTTTGTACAGAGTATAGCCGGAGTAGGTTCCGGTTTTGAAGACCGCGACTACGAAGAAGCCGGCGCCACCATTCTTGCCACGGCCGACGAAGTATGGGCCACGGCGGAAATGATTATCAAGGTCAAGGAACCCATTGCTGAAGAATATGCGCGCTGCCGCCCCAATCAGCTGATTTTTACCTATTTTCACTTCGCCTCCAGCGAGGAACTCACGCATGCGATGATCAAAAGCAATGCGGTGTGTCTTGCGTATGAAACAGTGGAAACAAAAGATCGTCAACTCCCGCTTCTTATTCCGATGTCGGAAGTAGCCGGTCGTATGGCCATCCAGGAGGGCGCCAAGTATCTGGAGAAACCCGTCAAAGGCCGCGGTGTGCTGCTGGGTGGTGTACCAGGTGTGCCTCCCGGCAAGGTGCTTGTGATCGGTGGCGGTATCGTTGGTATGCAGGCCGCCAAAATGGCTGCAGGACTCGGTGCCATGGTAACAATTCTCGATACCAGCCTGCCACGCCTGCGCTACCTCAGCGATGTGATGCCCGCCAATGTTATTACGGAATATTCCAACGAATACAATATCCGTCGCCTGATCCAGACGCATGATCTGGTCGTAGGGGCTGTACTGCTCCCGGGCGCCAAGGCTCCCAAACTCATCCGTCGCGACATGCTCAAGCTCATGCGCCCCGGTACGGTCATTGTGGATGTGGCAGTGGATCAGGGCGGCTGTGTGGAAACAACCAAACCAACTACACACGCAGATCCGACTTTCATCATTGATGACGTGGTGCACTACTGCGTAGCCAATATGCCGGGTGCCGTACCATTTACATCTACAGTAGCCCTCACCAATGCGACACTCCCCTACGCTATCCAGCTGGCAGAAAAAGGCTGGCAAAAAGCCTGCCGCGATAACCAGGAACTGAAACTGGGTCTCAACGTGGTGAACGGCAAGGTGGTTTACGGCGGGGTGGCAGAAGCGTTCAATCTCCCGCTGGTTTCGGTAGAAGAAGTGCTCTGAGTTCGCCCGAAAGGCGTTGTGGAATACAGATAAATCAAACTGAAAAATTGTTTTTGCATGAAAAGGCCAGTTTTAACGCTCCTCTTTTTCTGCCTGTTGTTCCGCATACTGCCGGCTCAGGTTACCTGCGATCCCGTTTTCCCGAACGTGGATGACAATGTGACTATCTATTATAACGCCACTCAGGGTAATGGGGCTCTGAGTGGCGTTTCTCCTGTGTACGCGCACCTGGGCGTGATCACCAACCTGAGTACGGGCCCGACCGACTGGAAGCATGTGGCCACTACCTGGGCGGTAAACAACGCGGCGGCAACCATGACGAACGTGTCGCCCAACGTCTGGAGCAAAACCTTCAATATCCGCACGTTTTTCGGTATCGGAGCCAACGAAACGGTACTCAAGCTGGCGTTCGTTTTCCGGAATACCAACGGCAGTATAGTCGGGCGTGCCAGCGACGGTTCGGATATGTTTTATAATGTATATCCGGATAACGCCCCCCTGCAGACGCTTATGCTGGAGCCGGTGAATCTTTCCCAGATTACCAGCCTGAACGCACAGATCAATGTCAGGGTGGCAGCCTCAAAGCCCTCCACCATGACGCTGTACGACAACGGAGCGGTCATTTCCACACAGACCAATACCGAACTGCTGCAAAAAAACCTGACGGTCTCGACCGGAGGTTTCCACCAGGTGCACGCCGTGGCGGTAGCCGGCAACGAACGCGATACGGCCTCCTTCACATATATTGTACCGGATAATCTGCCCGCTCAGGATCCACCCGCCGGTACCAAAAACGGTATCACGCAACTCACTGCGGGCAGCGTACGCCTGTCGCTGTACGCTCCGGGCAAGCAGATTGTGTATGTGATTGGCGACTTTAACGACTGGGCCCCCGCGCCGGCGTTCCAGATGCGCAAGAGTCTCGACGGCAATACCTTCTGGATTGATCTGCAGAATATTCCGCCCGGAGAGCCTGTACGCTTTCAGTATCTGGTTGACGGCGCCCTGCGCATCGCCGATCCGCTCAGTACACTCGTACTCGATCCCTGGAATGATCCGTATATCCCTCCGTTTACTTATCCGAATTTGCCCGCTTACCCCACAGGCCTTACTTCCGGTATTGTATCTGTGATTCAGACAGAAGTACAGCCCTTTAACTGGCAAATCCAGAATTTCAACAAGCCGAAAAAGTCCGATCTGGTTGTTTACGAACTGCTGATGCGCGATTTTATCAGTCGCCACGACTACCAGACACTGCTCGATACCCTCGACTACCTCGATAATCTGGGTGTAACCGCCATTGAACTGATGCCGGTGAATGAATTCGACGGAAATATCAGCTGGGGCTACAATCCGGCCTATCACAAGGCACTCGACAAATACTACGGAGATGCCAATGCGCTGAAAACGCTGATTGATGCCTGCCACCAGCGCGGTATTGCGGTGATACTGGACGTGGTATTCAATCAGGCTACCGGCGCCAGTCCGCTCGCGCAGCTTTACTGGGATGCCGCCAATAACCGTCCGGCCGCCAATAATCCGTGGCTGAACCCCACCGCCCGCCACGATTTCAACGTGTTTAACGATTTCAACCATGAGTCAGCGGCCACGAAATCGTATGTGAAAAACTGCGTGGAATACTGGATCAGGGAATTCAAGTTTGATGGCTTCCGTTTTGACCTTTCCAAAGGATTTACCCAGAAAAATACGGTAGGCAACACCGCAGCCTGGGGTGTTTACGATGCCTCCCGTATTTCCATTCTGAAAGATTACGCCGATTTCATCTGGGATATTGATCCTGATTTTTACGTCATACTGGAGCACTTTGCCAACAATGACGAGGAAAAAGAGCTGGCGGAGTACGGCATGATGCTCTGGGGCAATATGTGGGGTGCCTACAAGGAAACGGCCCTGGGCTATACCACCGCCACCAATCTGACCGGTATCAGTTATCAGCAGCGGGGCTGGTCGGTACCACACCTCGTGGGCTACATGGAAAGTCACGACGAGGAACGCATCGCTTATGAGTTGAAAACATACGGGAATGCTATTCCGGCGTATAACCTGCGCACCCTGCCGGTCGGAATGCGCCGTATTGAAATGCTCAATAATATTTTTTACACCATTCCCGGTCCCAAGATGCTCTGGCAGTTCGGGGAAGTGGGCTACGATTTTTCCAAATTTCTCTGTGAAAACGGCGTATCCGATCCGGGCTGCAACGTATCTCCCAAGCCCATCCGCTGGGACTATTTCAACGATCCCTGGCGCAGGCACCTGTATGATGCCACTGCATCACTGCTTCAGCTCCGGAAAAGTCACGATGTTTTTGAAACCGGCAGTTTTCAGGCCAACCTGAATGGAGGCGCCATTCGTTCGGTATTCCTGAACCACCCGGATATGAATGTGGCCGTATTCGCCAATGTGGGTACAACGGCCAATTCGGTGGTGAACCCTTCATTTCAGCATACAGGATACTGGTACGAATATTATACGGGCGATACACTGCTGGTGACCTCCGGCGTGCCTGCCACATTCAGTATGGCGCCGGGCGAATACCGGCTTTATCTCGACAAAAAGGTTGAGCTGCCTCCCTATGTTACCCTGCCCGCTGCAGAGCCTGTGGGCGCAACCGATTACTTTGCTGTTCAGCCCAACCCGGTGGCAGATCAGTTGCTGGTTCGTTTCTCGCTGAACCAGAGATCGGAGGTCTGGCTGGAGATACGCGATATGTCGGGCCGACTGATTGAGCAGCGCGATATGGGAACACTGCCGGAAGGTGAGTACGAGACACCCGTTACCGCAGGAAACTGGCCCACCGGCATTTATCTGGCTACCCTGCGTGACGACAAGGGTGGTATTACGTCGAAAAGATTGGTCAGGTCGTCTGACTGACAAAGAAAACGGTGGAATCCTTGCCTTTGAGCGGGACCGCCGTCGTTCCACCCCACACGGTTGCGGGTGTCCATATATAAGGGGCGTGCTGATGAGGCATGCCCCTGTTTTTTGGGTGAGAGCTGGCGGTCAGAAACCCTGTCGCTCCTGCGTGGCGGGCATACCCGAATAGTGAATGTGGACGATTTTCCAGTTCTTGCCTGTTTTCTTCAAAACCTGGGTTTCCCGTCCTTTTGTCTGTATTTTACCGGGATTGTCACCGGCAAATATGGCGTCAAAAACCCAGTAAAACTCGAGTACAGCCATATCGCCGTACAGGGTAACTGTTTCATTGCTGCTTTTCAGATCACGTTGCGAAAATTTGCTGCCAAACATACCGTAGATATTCGTTTTAACCTCCTTCCAGCCATGCTGATGTCCTCTCGGGTGAATGAAACTGATATTTTCATTCGTCAGAAACACCTTTTTACCCAG
>JBDLWO010000043.1:0-10425 GCA_039804245.1 Bacteroidota bacterium | reverse complement strand
CTATATTGTATATCATTATTGCATTGGTACTGACTGGCATTGTGAATTACAAGGAACTGGATGTCAATGACCCACTGGCCTATGTATTCGACCGGATCAATCTGAAATGGTTTTCCGGCATCATTGCCGTAAGCGCAGTAGTGGCCATGGCCGGCGTGTTCCTCGTTTTCCAGCTCGGTCAGCCCAGAATCTGGATGACCATGAGCCGCGACGGACTGATGCCGAAACGTTTTTCGTACATACACCCGAAATACAGAACACCCACATTCGCCACCATCATGACCGGGGTGTTTGTTGTAGTGCCCATGCTGATTATTCCGAGTGATACAGTGCTCGATCTGTGCAGCATGGGTACGCTCTTCGCATTTGTACTCGTGTGTGGCGGTGTCCTGAGGATGCAATTGCAGCCCGATGCTCCCCGGGGTAAATTCAGGACCCCCTATTTCAACTCAAAGTTTGTATTTCCTCTCCTGCTGGCAGTGGCGGCTGCCTGGTTGTTTACCAGTCACAAAGAAGCTACTATGGCCTGGATTACCAATGAAAAACAGTCGTATCCGGTGGAGGAAATATTGTCGAAAGCAACCGGGCAGGAACTTACTGCGACCAGAGAATACCTGATTTCGAAAGATGAAACTGGTATGTCAGCTGCAGGAGGTGTGGTTGCTGCCTACCTGGACGGGCTCGCTCCCGGCGACTACAAAGCCACCATTGCTGAACTTCCGATAGCAGAGAGCTCCCGCTATGAATCGGGCTGGAACCTGTTCCGCCACAAAATACCCATGTGGCTGTTTATTATCACCTGTATCGCACTGGCCGCAGGGGCTTTCAGGTATAATCTGTCGCTTATTCCGGTGCTCGGTCTGGTATCCTGTTTTTACATGATGGCCCAGATACCCGCCAAAAGTTGGGCGGGGTTCTTTATCTGGCTTGCTGCAGGATTGGTCTTTTATTTCAGTTATGGATATAAAAACAGCCGTCTGGCACCGAAAAATTGAGGATTAACTGTGTATTTCTGCTGGCAACAGTCTTCGCACTCTCGTCGTGCGCCACAACGGGTATGCGAACGGGGCGTCGTGCTACCCGGGCAGTAAGGCAGTCTGAAGTATTTGACCGGGCGTTCACGGGGTTTGTTCTGATGGATCCGGAATCGGGCAGGCTGTTGGCCGATTATCAGGGCAAAAAGTATTTCACACCTGCTTCAAACACCAAAATACTCACGCTTGCAGCCTGTCTGGAATATCTGCCCGACACATTGCCCGCAGTGAGGATTATTAATACAGAAAACCGTATTTTCATTCGCGGGACGGCAAATCCCACCCTGCTACACCCCGAATTTTCGGCCTGGCAAACCTGGATTGATTCACTCAGTGCACTCGCCGGCAAGTCGAAATCGGTGGCATACTATCCGCGCCCCTTCACAGAACCGCGTTTTGGCCCCGGCTGGTCATGGGATGATTACGGTGAATATTACATGACTGAACGCACGGAGATGCCTGTTTACGGCAATTGTGTCAGTATTACCTCTGATGGAATCTCTGAGGTACAAATCAGACCCGAATTGTTCAGTTCAAAATACGGATTCAGGAGCAGTAAAGACGGGAAAGGAGCCATCAGGCTTGAGAACGAAAACTTCTGGTTGCTGGAGCCCGGTGTTCGGGAGACCGATACGCGTATTCCGTTTACCGGAAGGGTGACACAACAGCTGCTGGGGAACGCAATGGGAAGAAGCATTGGCTCCATTGAGAAACCTGAATTGCCTCTGGAAAAAATATACCCGGCCTCTACCCTGCCCTCGGCTCCGTTAGACACCGTATTGCGGCGTATGATGTATCAGAGCGACAATTTCGTGGCAGAACAACTTCTGTATATGTGCGCAGACGCGCGATTCGGCGTACTGAGGCAGGATACCATCATACAGTGGATGCTCGACAGCGTTCTTCAATTGCCTGTACGACCCCGCTGGGTGGACGGTAGCGGATTATCGCGATACAACATGAACTCCCCGGCAGGTTTGGCAGCCACCCTGAAGTATCTCTGGAACAAGTACCCACATGACAGGCTGCTGAGTTTGTTCCCTGCAGGTGGAATGAGTGGAACCATTGAAGAATGGTACGCGCCCGAAGACGGGAGCGGCCCCTTTGTTTTTGCCAAAACGGGCGGGATGCGGGGGGTGCACTGCCTGAGTGGTTTCGTACGCACGCGGGAGGGCAAAATGCTGATATTCAGCTTTATGCACAACAACTTCGCGGGAAGCAACCGGGAATGGAAGTCAGAGATGGACAGGATACTGCGTCAGATCAGTCGTTGAGTTTCAGTACCTTGATGAATGCCTCTGGCGGTACTTCTACCGCTCCGAACTGTTTCATGCGTTTTTTGCCTTCCTTCTGTTTCTCGAGCAGTTTTCGTTTACGGCTGATATCACCACCGTAACACTTGGCCGTAACGTCCTTGCGCAGCGCAGAAATAGTTTCCCGTGCGATCACCTTCTGGCCGATAGCGCCCTGGATGGCAATCTGGAATTGCTGACGGGGCAGGAGCTCCTTCAGTTTTTCACACATTCGACGGCCCATATACTCCGCTTTGGAGCGGTGAACAAGAGCAGATAGTGCATCCACCTGTTCGCCGTTGAGTTTGATATCGAGGCGCACGAGATCCGTTTCCCTGTAATCGAGCAGGTGATAGTCGAAAGAAGCGTAACCCCGTGTGGAAGACTTGAGCTGGTCGTAAAAATCAAATACAATCTCCGCGAGAGGCATGTGAAAAATCATCTCCAGGCGTGTCGGAGTCAGGTAGGTTTGCTTCTGGAGCAGCCCGCGCTTGTCCATACACAACTTCATGATATTGCCTATATAATCGGGCTTCGTGATGATTTGTGCGTAAATATATGGCTCCTCGGCCGAGCTGAGGTGGTTGGGCTCGGGCAGGTCGCTTGGCTGGTGAATCATTTTTCGCTCACCCTTCATATTGGTGGCGAAATACGGTACGTTAGGCACCGTTGTAATGATGTCCTGATCGAATTCCCGGAAAAGGCGCTCCTGTACAATTTCGAGGTGGAGCATTCCGAGGAAGCCGCAACGGAAGCCAAAGCCGAGCGCAGCCGATGTTTCCGGCTCGAAAACGAGGGAGGCATCGTTCAGCTGCAGTTTTTCCAGTGAATCGCGCAAATCTTCAAAGTCATCGGTATCAAGCGGATAAACCCCGGCGAATACCATGGGTTTTACCTCCTCAAAGCCCTTGACAGGAACTTCACAGGGGCGTGCAATATGCGTGATTGTATCACCCACCTTGATTTCGCGGCTCACTTTGATGCCTGTGATTATGTAGCCAACATTGCCTGCAGCAATTTCAGAGGTTTCAACCATACCCATTTTGAGCGAGCCTACTTCCTCTGCAATAACCTCCTTGCCAGTATTGTAGAACTTGATTTTATCCCCTTTTCTGATTGTTCCGTTCATGACGCGTACGTAAGCAATTACGCCGCGGTAAGAGTTGAACATCGAGTCGAAAATCATCGTTTGCAGGGGCGCCTCCGGATCACCCTTGGGAGCGGGTACGCGATCCACCACGGCAGCGAGAATATCGGCTATGCCAATACCGGTTCGGCCGGAAGCGGAAATAATATCCTCCCGTTCACAGCCTATGAGATCAATAATCTGATCCTGCACCTCTTCAATCATGGCACTATCCATATCCACTTTGTTCACAATCGGAATAATTTCCAGATTGTGATCTACGGCGAGATAGAGATTGCTGATCGTCTGCGCCTGAATACCCTGCGTGGCATCGACGAGCAGCAGAGCTCCCTCGCAGGCTGCGATGGAGCGGCTTACCTCGTAGGAAAAGTCAACGTGACCGGGTGTATCAATCAGATTGAAGATGTACTCCTCCCCGTTGGCCGGGTGTATATAGCGCATCTGGATAGCGTGACTCTTGATCGTAATACCACGCTCGCGTTCCAGGTCCATGTTGTCCAGGGCCTGATCCTGCATCTCGCGCTTGCTGATGGTGTTGGTATATTCCAGCAGCCTGTCGGCAAGTGTACTCTTGCCGTGGTCAATGTGTGCTATAATACAGAAATTGCGAATGTTCTTCATGCGTATGTTCGGATGAACGGGGTTTGAAATTGCGGACGCAAAGGTACGAAAAGGATATCAAGTGCTTTCAACTCTACCCTACCCTGACAAGATATTTGTTCTTTTTACCGCTTTCAACCATCATATAGGCTCCGTGAAGCAGATCTGAAGCGGAAACTGTGGCGCCCAGATCGGTAACCCGCACCTTGTTAATGCTGATCATGTTCGACTGAACGGCTCTTTTGGCCTCCGAGCGACTGGGCAGAATACCCGTCTGGTCGCTCAGAAAGTCCAGAATACTCACCGGATTTTCTATGGAACCCGCTGATATTGCCGGCGAGGGAATCTCGTCGGCTACCTGGGCCAGTGTGGATTTATCCAGGTTCCTGAGCATTTCTGCATCAGCTTTCGGGTCGAAAAGCAGGGAGGAAACAGCCTGAACAGCTGCAAACGCCTCGTGCCCGTGTATGCGCACGGTGATTTCCTCGGCAAAAATACGTTTGATCTGCTGGGCCGATTCTGCAGCTTCCAGCGCTTCGATCTCTGCCTGTGTTTTCAGCGAGAAATAGCGCAAATATTTGGGTAAATCCCGGTCGTCTGCATTCAGCCAGAACTGATAGAACTTGTAAGGAGTGGTCATCCGGGCATCCAGCCAGATGTTTCCTGCCTCGCTTTTACCGAACTTGGTTCCATCAGCCTTCGTGAGCAGCGGGGTTGTTACAGCATATACCTTTGCATCATCGATTTTCCGGGAGAGTTCCACTCCTGACGTGATGTTGCCGTACTGGTCGCTTCCCCCCATCTGAACGGTGATACCATGATGGCGGTTGAGCAACACGAAATCGTAGCCCTGCAGCAACTGGTAGCTGAACTCGGTGAAGGAAATGCCCGATTCACTTTCGATTCGCCGGCGCACACTCTCCTTCGACATCATATAATTAACCGTGAGGTATTTACCCACGTCACGGAGGAATTCCAGTACACCCATCTGGTCATAAAAGGCCAGATTATTGAGCATCAACGCGTGATTGGGCGTTGATGTGTCAAAATCGAGCAAATTTTTTGCCTGATTCATGAACTGCTCCGTATTGCGGTCGAGTTCTTCGGTGGACTTCAGATCGCGCTCCTTGTCCTTGCCGCTGGGATCACCAATACGGCTCGTAGCACCTCCCAGCAGAACGACCGGCTGATGCCCTGCGCGCTGAAGGAAGGTCAGCAGCATAATCTGAACGTAATTGCCGATTGTCATGGAAGGCGCTGTAGGGTCGAAACCTATGTACGCGCGTACCATACCCGACTTGAAATGTTCTTCTATTCCCGGTGTTACATCGTGGATCAGTCCACGCCACTTCAATTCTGAGATAAAATCCTGCATTCAGTAGTTGTTGAAAATCAGGCGCAAAATTAAGCGCTTGTTCCCTACTTTCCCATGTTTTACAATTTATCCCAGTCCTTAAACAAAGAATATTTAATCAGTTCCACCTGCTTTCGATATTCAACCCATTGATTGTCAAACAGTTTGTTTATCTTTTCAAGAATTGTTTCAGTCTCGCGACGGGCTCTTTCAATAGCGATTTTTGCGGTTGCATTAGGCGCTCCCATATTGCCGTTAATGTAGCCCAGTGCACTCCAGTAAAAGGAGTTCAGGCCCTGTTTCCCGCGTTGTATGCCCTTGGTTTCCTTGTGATTGAAGAACTCATCCTTCAGCACACTGATCGAGTCTTTGACAGCACTTCCGAGTTTAAGGGTTTCCTTTTTCACGCTGTCTGGAACATTTACGAACTGACTTTCCACTAACCCGAGGATTTTTTCGGCTTCTTTGAGCCGGTCGTAAGCAGTAGCGGCTTTTTCTGCCATTTTATGAATCTCCCTGACTGCCTGATTTCTCGCCTGACGATCTGCGAGGGAAATTTTCAGTCGCGGATCATCGAGGACGGTAATGAGGACAGAGTCGGACCTGTCCATATACTTCACCCTGACCAGGTAGTCTCCGGGCAGTGCCTGCGGCCCACCGCCGGGTTCCAGCTGATCGGCCGGAGGATCATTTTTGGATGGAAAGCGCACACCTTTGGTATCCATTCCCCACCAGATTGCGCTGTTAAACAGGGTATCGAGTTCGGTCTTGAACCTCCGGACCGTGTCTCCGTTCATATTTGAAATGATAACAACAGCCATTTCCTTCTTCTTTTCACCTCCTCCGCGTTTTTTGCCCTCTTTGGGTTTTTCCTCCTTGTCTTTTTTCTCCTCTTTGGCGGGGGCAGGTTTCTGTCCGGGTTTCACCCAGACGGGAATTCTGACTGACGTGCCCTTGTTTTCTCCCTCGTAAGTGGCATCCACTGCGAAACGGGGACCATCGAAAGAACGGTATTCCGCCAGTATTCCCGGTTGCGCTTTCATGATTTTTAGCGGTTGATCAAGCAAAGCACCTTTTGTAGCAGCGATTTCGCGGAGCGGAGCCAGATTGTCGATTACCCACACTGCCCGGCCGAATGTGGCAATGACCAGATCTCCGTCGCGTTTCTGAATTTTCATATCATATACCGGCACAGAGGGGAATGACTCCTCTGGCCATTTCACCCAGTTTTCACCATAGTCAACAGATACATATAATCCCTGATCGGTACCGAGGAAAAGCAATGAAGGCACCTCGGTATCCTGCACCATTGACAAACAGAAGTTGCCGCCAGTTCCCCCGGCGGTCGGCAGATTCTTCGGTGACGCCAGTCTTTTCCACTTTCGTCCGTAGTCTGTGGTGTGGTACAGGTAAGGATTCCAGTCATTCTGCCTGTAATTATTCATTACAACGAATGCTTCACCTTTATTTACAGGAGAAGCCTCCATCGCCGGAATCCAGGCGTTTTTGGGTGCATCGGGGAGTTTTTCAGCGAAATTTTCCCAGTTTGCACCGCCATCCCGGGTGAGTTGCACCTGCCCATCATCGGTACCAACCCAGACAACATCCTTTTCCAGAGACGATGGGTTAATGGCAATGATCGTACAGTGATTCTCAGCATTGGTAGCATCGGGCGTCAGTCCGCCGGATATATCCTGATGCATTTTGGAGGTATCATTGGTTGTCAGATCAGGACTGATGATTTTCCAGGTTTGTCCGAGGTCTTCGGAGTGATGAACAAACTGGGATCCGAAATAAATACCATGTGGTCTGAACGGATCGTGGGCCAGCGCTGCATTCCAGTTGAAACGCAGTTTTGTTTCACCGTCGGGGTGCAGGGGTTTGATATACCGGCTGTCGCCAGTTTCACGGTCACCGTGACTCAGTTCTCCGCCCTGCGACTGAGAGAAAACATAGCGTGCATCATCCTGTTGCGGCATACATTCGAAGCCATCGCCGAAATTCACTTCCTGCCAGTCGGAGTTGCGGATACCACCTGATTTCCAGACAGCCGAAGGGCCCACCCAGGAGCCATTGTCCTGCAGACCACCATATACATTATACGGCCATTCATTGTCGGTTTCCACGTGATAAAACTGACCTACAGGAATATTCTCGGCAAATCGCCATGTTTTTCCTCTGTCGTAAGTGATATTCAGTCCACCATCATTACCGTTGATGATATAATTTCCATTTTCCGGGTGAATCCAGAATGCATGATGGTCGGGGTGAATTGTCCAGCCGGCCCAGGTATCGAAGTTTTTACCGCCGTCTTCACTTTTGGAGATGTAGGTAAAAATGGAATAAACCCTGTCTTCATCCTGCGGGTCAACATAAATTTCAGAATAGTAAAAGGGACGGTCGCCCATTCCCTTTGTTGCCATTCTGGACCATTTGACACCCCCGTCGGTACTTTTATAGAGTGCATTTTCCTTTGCCTCCACGAGCGCATAAACCGTATTTGGGTTACTTGCCGCCACGGCGAGGCCAATTCTGCCGAGCTCACCTTCCGGGAGTCCGTCTTTATCAGTTCGTTTTTCCCATGTTTCGCCGCCGTTATAACTCACATAGAGGCCTGAGCCTTTACCGCCTGATTTGAAAAACCAGGGCCAGCGCTGGTATTCCCACATGGCCGCGAATAACTTGTCTGGATTTTGCGGATCCACCACGAGCTCGGCACAACCGGTCAGATTGTTTACAAACAGCACTTTTTTCCAGGAAATACCGCCATCGGTGGACTTGAATACGCCTCTTTCTTCAGTTGGGCCGTAAGTGGAGCCCAGAGAAGCGGCATAAACGATATCCGGATTATCCTTGTTGACAATAATACGGTGAATAGTTCTGGTGCCCTGTAATCCCATGCACTTCCAGTCGCGTCCGCCGTTCACCGACTTGAAAATGCCCACACCGAAGTTCTGGGAATTTCTGGGATTACCTTCACCTGTGCCAACCCATATTTCATCCGGATTTTTCGGATTGATGGCCAGGGAACCAACACTTTGCGTTGGCGCCTTGTCAAAAATCGGCTCCCAGGCTGTTCCTCCGCTCCGGCTGCGCCAGACACCACCCGATGCAGCGCCGGCATAGATTACTTCCGGGTGAAAGGGATCAACTGTAATGGCAGTTATGCGCCCGGACATGGCGCCCGGACCGATATTACGCACATGGAAAGCCTTCAGTAAATCGGCATTGAAGGCCACGGATTTATTGTCCTGAGCTATCAGAGCAACTCCGGGGAGGATAATACTGAGGCAAAGTGGAAGCAGAGATTTCATGAAATCGAGATAAAACGGTTGCTAAAACTCTGCAAAACTGCGGAATTACCCCGAAATACAAGTATAAAACCTGAATATTCGACAAAAACAGGCGCAAGAGCCTGTTTGGATGAAAAAACGGGTCAGTACAGACTGCTCAGACTCATCTTTCCCATTTCCTGATCTGGGTCAGGAGAGCAGAAAAATCTTTGGGCAGTTCCGTTTTGAACTCCATTCTTTCTCCCGTAACAGGATGGTCTATGCGCAGGCGCGCAGCGTGCAGGGAAGTACGCTCCATCATGGGTCGTTCTTCTTCGGTGTGTTTACCCGACTTGTATTTCCTGCCCTTGATTTCTGAGAGGAAAAATGCTGATCTGTGGCCATAAATGGCATCAACGGCGAGCGGATAGCCAATACTTTGCATGTGTACCCTGATCTGGTGGGTGCGTCCGGTTTTGATAAGCACTTCGAGCAGCGTGAAGTGTTTGAATCTTTCAGCCACCCTGTAGAACGTGAGGGAGGGTTTTCCGCTGGTTACAATCGCCATTTTTCCGGGTGTTCGCGGGTGTTCACCAATGGGTTTGTCAATTTCACCCTCCTCATGGTGCATCACCCCATCTACCAGTGCGAAGTAGTATTTATCAGCTGTGTGGCGTTCCATCTGGATAGACAGGTGCCTGTGAGCGGCTTCATTTCGGGCAAAGCAGAGTATTCCGCTGGTTTCACGATCGAGCCGATGCACGATGAACACTTTGCCGTACTTCTTTTCCAGCAAATGGTGCAGGCTCGGCTGGGAGCCGGTTCGGTCGGGTATGGTGAGGAGCCCGGCCGGTTTGTTTACCACCAGGATTTCATTATCTTCGTATATCAGTTCGTATGATTGCATGTAATTACAGGTCGCTGAATTTGATAATCCGGCGCAGATAGTGCGCCACCACAATACTTCCGCGGTAAATCCCGGCTGTATTTTCACTGGCAATGCGGTGTTTGCGAATGACGGCACCGGCATGACGTCGTTTGGACAGCGTGTTTCCAAGCTGGGCGTAGAAGGAAAAGTGAGCCCTTATCACAGCCCAGACAGCATCGAATTGTCCTTTCAGGGCATACCTGGCACCTGCAACCCCGTCGAGTACCAGCCTGACGGGTACCAGCCACAATACTTTGGCCCAATGTTCGTTTTTGACAATGGAAAACAGGCTGTTCCGGAAGTTCAGGAAAACTTTTCGGGGGCTTTCGTACTCGAGTGTACCGCCACCGAGGTGCCATATTACTGACTGCGGGAAGCACCAAATGCTGTAACCCGCTCTTTTGAGCCGCCAGCACAGGTCAATTTCCTCGTTGTGCGCGAAATAGTCGCCATCAAAGCCTCCGTACAGGTGATAGAGTTCAGACCTTATAAAAAAAGCAGCACCGGTAGCCCAGAAACACTCCTGCGGGTCATCGTACTGGCCCTGATCCTCTTCCTTTCTGGTAAAGATACGCCCTCTGCAGAATGGATAACCGAGGATATCAATCCAGCCGCCAGAGGCGCCAGCATGTTCAAACTGCCGGGTACGAACCTGTCTGACTTCGTCCCATTGCAATATTTTGGGCTGTGCCACTCCAATATGGCGATCGTTCTCCATCGCTGCGATAATGGGAGCCAGCCAGCCTTCGGAGACCTCCACATCGGAGTTGAGAATAACGTAATAATCAGCCGATACCT
>JBDLWO010000042.1:0-9502 GCA_039804245.1 Bacteroidota bacterium | reverse complement strand
AACCTTTCCAGAATTGTGCTGTAGAGATTGATCATGCTGATGTTATCATCGTCAACCTCTTCATCGCCGTCTGTGTTTTCATTCACAAACGTTTCAAAATGAGCCGGGTAGGCAGGTGAACTATTGGCAATTTCCAGGTTCATCCTGTACATTGTTTTCAGGACCTGTCTTAGTCGCAGGTACTGCATAACAATGATGACAATGGCGAGAACGGCTGCCAGCAAAGCGACAAGTGAGGTTACAAGTTGCTTGTTCCTGACTTCCATCCCCAACTGTAGCTGTCTTTTCTGTTCTGATATTTTATTGACCTCGTATATCGTCTGGAACTCGCTGTTTATGATCCGGGCATTTTCACGGGCAGATTCATCATAAAGCAGTTTGTAGCTTTCCAGTATTTTTTTGACCTCTCCGAAGTTCCCGGATCGAACCTGCAGCAGCAACTCCGTTTCTTTCAGATCCCTCAAAATATCCGATCTGCCTGATTGAGACAGATGTTTCTGCGATTTTTCGATGTACTCACGCGCATTCTGCAGATTCCCGTTGGCCTCGATTTCGCAGTGGGCCCAGAGCCGGTATGCAACGGCGCAGGATTCAGACAGTCCGTTGGTTTCGCAAAATTGTGTATTATCCTGCAACAGCCTGCGTGCTTCATCATACTTTTTCCGAAGAACAAGAATCTCTGCCAGATTATTGACTTCTCTGGATATATAGTAAGGAATACCAAGCCTGTAGTACAATTCGAGCGATTCTCTGGTATATTTTTCGGCTTTGTCGAGATGAGCGGGGTAATAACAGGTCCCAATATTCTGAAGTACAATTGCCATCCGCAGCGTATCGCGCTTTTGCCGGTAGTACGTGGCCAGTTTCTCCATAATTTCGACAGCCGTGTCATCATCCTTCAACTTGTGGTTCAGATTGCCTATATTGAGCCAGGCATCGGTAATCAAAGAGGAGTCTCCTGCGCCCTGGGCATATTTCAACACATTCTGATAAATTTCTGCCGCTTCCTTGAAGCGATACTGGTTTTCCAGGATAACAGCTATGTTGGACGTACAGCCCATGTACTGTTTGGGGAAGATATAACTCCTGTTTTCGTACAGTGACTTGTTGTAGTAGTAAAGAGCAAGATTGAGTTTGCCCTGATACAGATGGCAATGACCGAGCAGTGCGTATGCGTACGTCAGTACTGAATCCATTCCTCCCGGCTGCTGCATGGTGGCTTCACTCACAATAACCTTGATGACAGAATCGGCCCTCACAGGCGCAGACTCAATCGTTTTCGCTACCTCCTGAAGCTTCGACAAGTAAATCGACTGACTGTATGAAGGCAAACTTGTCAATACAAGAAAAATGGCGACCAAATGACGGAAAGTACTGATCATAAGATTGAGTGATTTATCAACTAATTACAAAATTTAGCATCCACTTTACAGACAGTTTGATACCGGGATAGCGAAGGACAACACAAAAATGAACACTGGCAGGTTGAGCTTACCCCTTTATCAGGAGCATGTCCGGGATTTTCTGCTGATGGCAAAACAGGCGTACTTGTTGCGAGTTTTGCCTTTTTGAAGGCACATAGCCGGAGCCATGTGGCTGAAAATGGCAAAAATGTCGAAAAACGAGCCCTTTTGACTCAGCGAGAGAATCCTGGACATACTCTGAAACCAGGCCAACCTGCTATCTCCGGACGGGCCGGTTTTTACTGCTTCAACTCAAAGGAGGCACTGTTGGTTTGTGCTGAACTGCCACCAATCATCACCTGAAAAGTACCCGGCTCGGCCCTGAACTCCAGTGCATGGTTGTAAAATGCCAGCAGGCTCTCGTCTATGTCGAAAGTAACTGTCTGTTTTTCCCCGGGCTTGAGTGTGATTTTTTTGAAACCTCTCAACTCTTTTACCGGACGGGTCATGCTGCCCACCATATCACGGATATACAACTGCACGGTCTCTTCCCCGGCGTACTTGCCTGTGTTGGTAACAGTCACTGAAGCACGTACCTTCTCTCCGCTCTTCATTTCATTTTTGTCCAGACTAACCTCCGAATAGCTGAACGTCGTGTAGCTCAGGCCATAACCAAAAGGATAAAGCGGAGTATTCGGTGCATCCAGGTACTTGGACGTATATTTGTTATTGGCATCAAATGGTCGTCCGGTGTTTTTCATATTGTAAAAAATCGGAATTTGACCTTCCATACGAGGGAAAGTGGTCGTCAGTTTCCCGCCAGGGTTGTACTCGCCATAAAGTACGTCGGCAATCGCTGGCCCGGCCATGGTTCCCAGGTACCAGGTTTCCAGAATGGCTGCCGCTTTTTCATCCACCTCAGGAATACACAGGGGGCGACCGTTCATCAGCACCACCACCACTGGCTTGCCCAGCATCTGGATCCGGTTGAACAACAATTGCTGTACACCGGGTAAACCGAGTTTTGCGCGACTGGCAGCCTCACCCGACATGTCCCACTGCTCTCCAAGGCACATTACCACCACATCGGCATTCTGTGCTGCTTTCAGGGCCAGACTGACATACTGCATGGAGTCATCGCTGATATTGCAGCCTTTCGAATATGTAATCATACCCGGAGCAGCGGCCTCCATGGCGGGAAGCAGCGGACGCGCTTTCGTCCAGTCGCCGGCTGCCGACCAGGAACCTATCAGGCTGCGTTTGTCGTTGGCAAAAGGGCCAATCAGAACTATTTTCTGTGTCTTTTTCAGCGGTAGTGTCTCCTTGTCGTTTTTCAGCAATACCACAGATTTGCGGGCAATCCTGCGGGCCGCATCAAGGTTTGCCTGTGACATGACAACTTGTTTTTCACGCTCCTCATCGCAATACTTGTACGGATCATCGAACAGACCGAGATCATACTTGGTCTTCAGAATGCGGCGGACCGCATCATCTATCTCTTTTTCAGTGACCTTTCCCTCCTGTAGCGACTTTTTGGTGTGGTTCATGAAAACACCGCCCTGCATATCCATATCAACCCCTGCATTCAATGCCTGTTCTCCGGCTTGCTGCTCGTCACGGGAGTAGCCATGTGGAACCATCTCGTTTATAGAAGTGTAATCTGTAACAACAAAACCCTTGAAATTCAGGTCTTTGCGTAATACGTCCTCTATCAGGTATTCATTACCGGTGGCAGGAATACCCTCGAATTCGTTGAATGAGGTCATCACCGTAGCCACCCCTGCATCCACACACGCCTTGAATGGCGGCAGGTAGGTATTGTACAGTGTCTGACGTGAAACATCCACGGTGTGATAATCTCGACCAGCCTGAGCAGCTCCATATACAGCATAGTGCTTTACGCAGGCAGCCAGGGTATTGTTGTCCTTCAGATTTTTTCCCTGAAAACCACGTACGCGCGCAGCACCAACAAGTGAACCGAGCCAGGTATCCTCACCGGCGCCCTCCGAGATGCGCCCCCAGCGCGGGTCGCGGGCAATGTCCACCATGGGCGCGTATGTCCAGTGCAGACCCTGGGCAGTAGCCTCCTCTGCAGCGATGCGTGCCGATGTTTCAATTTCCTGCAAATCCCAGCTGCATGATTCCCCGAGGGAAATCGGGAAAATAGTCTGGTGGCCATGGATGACATCATACCCGAACAGAAGCGGAATTTTGAGTCGGGTATTTTCAACCGCAATTCGCTGAAGCTCACGGGTATATTTGGCCGTATAGGCATTGAAAACGGCTCCCACCTTACCGGACTTGATATCATCCTTGTACTGTGGGCGCAGCGATGGGCCGGTTACATCCCAGTCCGAAGTAAAAAGTGTCATCTGACCGATCTTTTCATCGAGGGTCATCTGTCCGAGCAGCTTCTCAACAAAAGCGTCTCTGTCCTGTGCGTGCGCCTGCGCGAGAAAACACGAAAAGGAAATGGCGAAAATTAACAGGTGTTTCATCTTGAAAGAAAATAATGGTTAAGCCCGTACAGGCTCTAATAGGTGAATCCGAGTTTGGCAGCACCGACAGAAACTTCCGGCGCACTCATAAACAGTTGCCAGAGTTTTCCGGTGCGATGGTTTTCGATCATGACAACGATGGGGCCCTGGTCAATCGCCAGAAAGGAGTCAGCATACCAGCCCACAGTCGGGTTGAATGCATCGTAAAAGCCGTACTGACCCCACAGACGGTCGCCAATCTGGTAGTAAAAGAATTTCAGCGCTTCCATGGACTCGGCGGGAGTATAGGGGAATGAACTGAGCGCCGCCGTCGGACTAATCACTCCGAGGTCGTTGTCGGGTGCATGGGCATTATATCCCTGCTGGTTATCACTGGCCGTCAGTCCCCAGCACTGCTCGCTGTAACCGATCTTCCCCAGCGGATTGGCCACACAGTACGCCCGGTTGATCAGGGTGTGGTTCCT
The DNA here is from genome assembly GCA_039804245.1 of Bacteroidota bacterium. Classification (GTDB taxonomy): domain Bacteria; phylum Bacteroidota; class Bacteroidia; order Chitinophagales; family Saprospiraceae; genus M3007. The sequence goes on along the minus strand of JBDLWO010000042.1, from coordinate 5,137 downwards.
GTTCTGGGTCCAGTAATCAGCATACGTGTCCTTCAGATTTCTGGGATCGAGGCCGAGGAACGAATAATGAGCAAAGAAGAGCGGACCGCCGTAAGCAAATCCCAATGGCAGGTTGTATCCGTAATAGGAATTGTTGTTGCGAATCTGACCGTTTCTGGCCCAGCCCTGATGATAAACAGATGCCGGAATGGGGTGTGTGGGTGAGCAGGCAGCCAGGAAATAGGTAATAAGACACTCATTATATCCGCGAATCTGGAAGTTCATATCCCAGTTGTAGTTGGGCGACCAGTGCCAGTACAGCACCTGTTGACCTCCCCGGGTGAACCAGTCCCACTCCACTTCTTCCCAAAGCTGCTGAATATCCTGTTGCAGCGCAGCTTCTTCCGGATCGGCAGGATTCAGATACTGCCTGACGGTAAGCAGGCCCTGTACGAGATAGGATGTTTCCACCAGATCGGCGCCATTGTCTTTGGTGCTGAACGGAATCGTGAGGCCTGAAGAGCCATTCAGCCAGTGAGGCCACGCTCCGTGATAGCGCTGAGCTGTATTTTTCAGAAACCCGACTACCTTCTTCCAGCGCTGCACACCCTCTGCACGGGTAATAAATCCGCGTTCGATACCCACCACCATCGCCATGAGCCCAAAACCGGTACCTCCCGACGTCACCACATCACCGGAGGAGTTCCTTTCCCGGGCCATACCGCTCACAGGATGACCGAAATCCCAGAAATAGCGGAATGTCTTCTCCTGTACCAGATCGAGTAAAGCTTCGTCAGAAATCACAGGAAACTTGGGGGTCGGATCAACAGCGGTGTAGAATTTCCGTGTGAGTTGCTGCATCCTGTATCCGCCGACACCATGCACATCGGGCGACACATATATAGTATAAGCCTCGAAATCTCTGAGGGGCTGATCGGCAGTGATGGTCATAACCCGGTTGTTCTGCTCAAGCCCGACCTGTATGGTGGCAAATTCATTGGTGCGGTACAACTTGACATTCGTGGCACTGACGGTGGCAGGGTCGAGTGGCTGATTGAAATAAATACGGGCTGAAAAATTCCGCGGTACATTTTGTGCAGGCGGATTCAATTTGAGCTCTACCCCACCGGATATGACCGAATCAGCCTGTAACAGACCTGTTTTTGTAGTAAAACCGGCCGAAAACGGGGTGCAATCGCGACCATCTTTGCTCCTGAGTGCATCTGAAATGGTCAGAGTATAGGCCGCTGAGTATTCCATGGGTGTTGCCGGAACAACAACCGCCACTTTCTCCTGCTCCATGCTGACGGATACAGGGGTTTCCACCGGGCCTTTCATCAGACGGAATGCCCCGTTCAGCGTGGCCGGATCAGGAGGCAGATTGAATTCAATCCTCAGTGGTTGTGCCGGATCCGTTTCAGTATTGAGGCCCGGATCAGTCAGATAAAGAAACTTGTCGCCCGAGCGCACGGAAACGGCATAAAACTGCCCTTTGGGAGTATTTTCCTCTTTTTTGCAGCCGGCGAGCAGGAACAGAAGTATCAGGGAAAGAAATGAAGTTTGCTTCACGTTGTAGTGTCGGAAAATGAGGTATGATCAGATTCTGTCGTAAAGGTAAGGGAAACATAATTTACAGATGCCTGACCAGATGTTGATATCCGACTGGATTGACGATTTTCAATTTGTTTTGTTAACAGCGATTGTAAAAACCGTTTTAAATCGTTCTGTTTATTCAATAAAATATCCCCAACTCAGAGACAGACGTTTGCTGGAATATTAATTTTACTGTAAGGAAACACCAACTCCGGGATAGTAATATTGGGCCATTCCTCAATCACATCATCGTTTACAGATGCAACCCTTCGCATACCAATCATACCATTGAATATCAGGAAGATGTAGGCTGCTGTCTGGTTGTCTATAAAAATAAATACATGAAAAAAATCGCTGCGGCAATCTGCCTCGCCGCTCTTTGCTGCTGTCCAGCCGGAGCTCAATCGTATAACCAGCTCCTCTGGATACCCGATACGCTTTCGGGTACTGATTTTAACCTCACTATCCGCGATACCTTTGCTCAACTTGTACCCGAAACAGAATCATTCGGGTGCCGGATTTTTTACCGCAATTAATTTTATCAAAAGCGGCGACAAATCAACTTTGCTGCCGCTTTTTATTTGACACAATCATGAAATTTTACCAACTGCTCCTCATACTGTGCCTCGCATCAACTGCCCGGGCACAACGCAACGTGGTACTCATAATCGCCGATGACCTCGGTACTGATTACCTCGGTTTTTATGAAAACCATAAAGACACAGCCGCAATGCCCAATCTGAGAAGGCTCCTGACCAAAAGCGTGCGCTTCACCAATGCATGGTCGAACCCCGTTTGCTCGGCCACCCGGGCCGGAATCCTGACAGGCAGGTACAGCTTCCGGACAGGTGTGGGTGGTATCGTGGGTGGCATGGGCGGATCCAATCCGCTGAATATCAACGAATTGACCATTCCCCGAATGCTCAATTTATTCAAACCGGACGGAATAGCCAAAGCCAATATCGGAAAATGGCACCTGCATAACGCCATGCCTGCCTCCAACCTGATGAACCCGAATATAATGGGATACGATTATTTCGCCGGAAACTTCATCGGACAGCTTGCCAGTTATACCAACTGGACAAAGGTCACCAACGGCACTTCAGCAACCGTGACGACTTATGCTACCACCGAGATAACAAACGATGCCATAACCTGGACAAGAAACAATGGGGGAAAACCATTCTTTTTATGGCTCGCTTTCAACGCACCACACGAACCGCTCCACCTGCCCCCGGCCGGACTCTATTCCAATACAACGCTGACCGGCACCCAGCAGGATATCAACCAGAAACCAAAAGAGTACTTCAAGGCTATGATGGAAGCCATGGACCATGAAATAGGACGCCTGCTGGATACACTGCAGGTACATGGGAAACTCGACAGTACCGATTTCATTTTCATGGGCGACAACGGAAATACAACACGAACGGCTCAAATAGCGAATACTACCCGGGCAAAGGGAACTATCTATCAGTACGGTGTAAATGTCCCTTTCCTGATTTCCGGACCCTCAGTTGTTAATCCGGGCCGGGTGAGTGACGCCCTGGTGAATACAGCCGACTTGTTCGCTACCATTCTCGAACTGTTCGGGTTCCTTGACTGGCCCTCGTACATACCGGGCAATAAACCTGTTGATTCGAAAAGTATCCTTCCCATTCTTGATAATTCCACAACCTCGGTAAGGCCGTGGCAGTTCACCGAAATTTTTAAACTCACTCCGGATGCCAAAGACGGAAAAACCATGCGGAACACGGATTACAAGCTGCTCAGATTCGACAGCGGAACAGAAGAATTTTATCATATCACCAACGACCCGGATGAAAACACCAACCTGCTGACAGGTACCCTCGATGCAGGTCAATTGTCGAACTACCAGTATTTGTGCAACGAGATGACCATGCTCGTTGGAAACGGCAGTTTTTGTCCCACCTCGTCAGCAACAGAAAATCCATACGAGAATTACCAGGTTTGGGTTTCTCCCAATCCGTTTGCCGATCACATTGTACTGAAGAATTCTGCTGAGAGCACGGTTTGCAAACTATCAGACTCAACAGGGAAGCTCATTTTTTCGGGAAAAAATATCGGCCTGACTGATTTTTCATCGCTCCCTCCGGGTGTTTACTTCCTGAATATCCTGTTTGAAAAACCCGTTTGTATCAAACTGGTGAAAAACTGAAGTGATGTCTCTGTAAGTGTATTCACTGCCGGGACCCGGAGCTTGTTCAGTTAGAGATCAGAAACTCCCCCGGAATGGCTCCTGGATTGTGTGTTTCAGGGCGAACAAATACGTTTTATGCAATAAATGTCACAAAATCAATCAGATTGATGTGTTTACTCCCCTACCCTTCTGATCTGACAAACAAACCGCACAGCCAGTTGCCCCTGCTGCCGAACCAGGATAACTCATAACCCGCTGCAAGCGCAGCGTCTGTTACTGTTTTTTCGTCCGACAACAGAATTCCTGAAACGAGCAGCCAGCCACCGGGCCTGGTCATACCGGCCAGTCGTGGAAGTGCATCCAGGATAACATGACGATTGATATTGGCAAGTACTCCGTCGAAGGCCGTTCCTTCAGCCACTTCGATCGTTCCACAGCGGGCAACAACATTGGAAACCCCGTTTGCCTCGCAGTTTTCTACTGTATTCCTGAAGGACTCCTCCTCAATATCAATGGCTTCTATTTCCAAGGCGCCAAGTTTGGAGGCGAGTATGGCCAGAATTCCGGTACCGCAACCGAAGTCAAACAATCTGGCGCCATCAATGGGCAATTTCTCCATGGCGGCCATGCACTGCCAGGTTGTTTCGTGGTGACCCGTGCCAAACGCCATCTTGGGATTGATGACCAGTTCCCATTTCACTTCGGGAATGGGTGCATGAAAGTCGGCTCTCACGGCGCAGAAGTCGTTCACGATCACCGGCTGAAAGTTGGACTCCCAGATTTCATTCCAGTTTTGTCCCGGGATAAACTCTTTCGTCCAGGTATAAACGAATGAATCACGCAGATTTTCCAGCAGGTCTTCGGCTTCCTGCGTACCCGCCCGTGCGGGCAGGTACGCGGAAAGTCCGTGTTCATTTTCCTCAAACGTATCGAAAGGTGCATCAGCCAGAAAAGCAACCAGCACCTCCGCCGTTTCAGGATCGCACTTTATATCGTATCTGTAGTAGTCCACTCAAAGAGTTTTACTGCTGAATATCAGCGAGATTTCTGATCAGGAGCTGTTTGCCGTTGAAATCGGATACAATTCCTGTGATGGTAACCGGGCCGGCAGGCATGGTATTACCCGAGAAAACAGCACTGCTGTACGTGTAAAGCGTAAGCGAGCCCGTACCATCGTTGATGGTCTTGCTGCCGGAGAAGGTACCTGCCGGAGTAAGGGTGGCGTTGGTTATTTTCACCAGGGTACTTTCCCATGCATTGTAGTTGGCGTTTATTTCCGCTACTGTAGCTACACGTGGCGCTACCTGTACACCACTCGCAACCAGCGTGGCATTGGCCAGCGGCACGTTGTTTACCTGGAGCAGTTTGTTGTACTCCGACAATTCCTGATCCGATATGACCACC
>JBDLWO010000041.1:0-6299 GCA_039804245.1 Bacteroidota bacterium | reverse complement strand
GGCAGGAAATAATAATGCCGGCCAGTACGGAAACCATGGCTGCCCATTGGTACAGGCGAAGTCCGGCCATCACGGGTGTCTGGGGCTCTCCGCGCAAGGCTTCTTCCACAAACCGCCCCAGTCCGTTCAGAATCAGGTACGTCCCGAAGATCAGTGATGGCGCAACGCCACTCAGCCACAGCTTCAGTTGCAGCCCGCCCACGACTGCCAGCCAGAGCATGGAATACAGCTGGGTAGGGTGGAGGGGCTGGCCCTTCAGTCCGGATACGTAACATACTCTTGATCTCGGGTGTGTGTATCTTATACCAAGCAGGTCGCTTGTCCCGGCGCCGTGGCAGCAGCCGTTTACCAGGCACCTGAAGCGCCCGATTCCCTGTACCCAGGGCATAAATACCGAAAATATACCCAGCATGACCCATACTTCCACGCCCATCCAGCGCATTGTCAGACTGGCCAGTATGATGCCCAGCATGGCCCCGTAAAATCCGAATGGCCGCTTCAGTTTGTCGGATCCCTCCACATACTGACCCCACAGTCCGGCACAAACTGTTACGATCACGCCGAATACCACCATGGCGAATACATATTCCGGGCCAGCCAGCCAGCCACCAAGTATCATGCCGGTGAAAGCCGCTGCACCCACGTAAAAACCGTGACTGATAATACGTACCGGACCAATTACCCACTCGCGCCACGAATTGGCGATGATTTCGGCGCTTCTCCTCAAAAACTCCCACACAGCCGGATAAAACAGCGAGCCGGCCAGGCCAATCCAGCCCGTGATGGCATGTGCAACCGGATCGGAGGAGGCAAGTATAAGTCCGGGCGTAAGCAGGGCGCATACTCCATACACCGGAAACCGGATCCCCGGAACGGCTTTTATCAATAATGAAGCGGAAAGCCAGATCCAGAACCAGTTCAGTGACTCCAGTGCCTTCCACAGGACAGGTTCGTCCAGACGAGTGTTATGTCCGAGCCCGATGACGGGCGCCACGAGCGCCAGGTAGAGCACCAGGCCTCCGCCGACAACGCCACCGATGAAAAAGCGCCTGAGTTGTGCCTGCGTGCGCGCGACGAGCGGCGCAAGGATCATCAAGCCCCAGGCAGCGGGGATAAGGAACTGCCGGTAGCCGTCCTGATCAAACCCGAATCCGCCGGAAAACATATAATTGGTGTGATCACGGTGTATCAGTATGGCAGCGCCATTCAGCAGCACCCACGGCAGATAAAGACACACGAATACTGAAATTCTGTCCCATGGCGAAGGTTTTTCTGTCGAATTTGCAGGGATGGAGAGCAGATACCTTCGTTTCTCTCCGGGAAACCGCTCTTTCAGATCAATGCCCTCGTAACCCCATACCAGTGCGGCACACCCTGCCAGTGCTGTCGGACTCACCAGCCACAACCCGGCGGCGCTGCCCGAATAAACGGCGGCTCCGAAGCAGACCAGCACAAATCCGGTGTAGATAGGGTGTGGGAGTAACCGGAATGCACCTTCAGTAACAAATTTCGGCGGTGGATAGGCGTTCATGGGTAGCCCACCCCCGAAATGCCACAGGGCATACATACCCGATAACATCAGGAAAGCGCCCGAAGCGAGCAGGGCGATACCGCAAATGTCGGACTGAACGGCGGGCAGGCTGATGTTCAGGGCGGCCAAACATGACCAGAGAGCCAGTCCTGCGGGCAGAATAACCAGAAAAGCAAGGCTGTACAGTATTTTTCCGGTGAGTTGGTGGCTGTTGTCGGTTTTCATCGTCAGAATTTTACGAGTTCATGAATGACCCAGCCTGATTTTTCAGGCTGGCCTTGCGTGTGGAGGGTACCCCGGCTGCGCCACTTGGTCTCCTGTGCTTTCAGAAAGTGCAGGGGCGTAAACTGATCGAATCCCGGCATCCAGCCGATCAGCGATTGCACGACTTCCATGATTTTCTGTTTGTCTTCAATCGGGGTATGCCCGCTTAGCGACAGGTCCATTTGCTGATCAGGCATCTGAATGGCGGTGTCGGACACATCGCCGTTTCTTATCAGTTCCTGCCCGTTGAAAATCCAGCTCCGGTTGGGTTCTCCACGCAGATCAATCCAGACAATCGGACTCTCGGGGTGCGCCAGCCGCCCCCAACGGAGTTCACTGAAGCCCATTTTCCAGGGCGGGATGGTCATTTCCAGACATTCCGCGTATCCGTATCCGCTGATGGGCGTCTCCTCGCGCAGTTGAATGTGACAATGGGCTGCGGGCTGATAGCAATGCCAGTCGAGATAACCCTCTTCGCTGTCGTGAAGTTTGGTTCGAACCGGAGCGGCAGCAGCGTGCCATTCGCCTTTGATGCGGAACTTTCCGTCTTCCCAGCGGATGTTGTCGTTTTCCAGTACAGGAAGCGGAGCATCGCGGTATCGGCTCCCGGAGTGGGCCCGTCCATTGGCATCGAGGTACAGGTAGCTGGCATATTGCACCGACAGCATACGCCACGACATGACTGCCGAGTAACACACGATGACCCTGCCATCTTCGGAAATACCGTCAAAGTACCATTTTTTCAGTTTGAAGTTGTGGGAACTCATATATCAGGATGGTGTCAGATGATGAAATTGCCTGCGGCTATCGCCGGGATGTTGAAAGGGGCCAGTTTTTCGGTTTTTCGCAGGGTTTTTCTGAAAAAAACGCGCGCGGGTCGTTCATAGACTAAAAGAAAAGTGAGTCGGGTGGTTAACCGGAAGTGTCCTTTTCGTACCTCTCGCCTGTGCAGATCGAGCAGTTTTAATCCCCTGATTGCCTGCGCCCTGCACCAGCGCTGCATCCCTGTACAGCCGGGATCGTACATATTGTCATGTGTGATCCCGAATGCGTCGGCATCTTCTATGGAGATATTGATCAGTCCTTCGGAGACATCGTCGCTCACATCCCGGATATCATAGAAAAACCGGCTGGCCATGCCGAGTGGTTCGATGAGCAGATAATCATCGGCATTTTCCCCGAAAAGTTTGATCGTAGCCCTTACGGTTCCGGTTATGTCAAGTTGGTGGTAATGCGCCATGAGGTCTTCCTGACTGAAAAACCTGGCTTGTCCCATACGCCTGGCGTCGAATAACAGCGAACCGAGAATATCTTCTGTTTCCTGCTGGAAATTTTCACAAAATGAGCGTCCCAGGGCGAAACAGTGTGAAATCATGGCCTCTGCATCATCGGAGGGGGTGCCCTGGTTTTGGGCAAAACTGATTTTGCCGAGTATATACGCTTCCGTATCCGGACAGCCTTCCGGAAGCGGTGCATCGTGATCTACGATATCATCGAGGTAACGCATGAGCGTGTAGTAGTACTCGAGGAAATCGGCTCGTTCGGGAGTTTTGGCGATCAGGCGAAACAATTTCAGGTATTTCAGGAACCACAGATACTTGGAGCCTCTGGTTCGGATCAGGTGCTGATAAATACTGTTTCGCCATTCAATGGTGTCGAGTTGACCGGCAGGGTTCATATCAAGGTGTTATTGAGCCAGTTCAGGATTTTCCAACCGGGGCAGGGAACTGCCTTTGGGTTTTCGGCAATACTAAGTCCGTCGCCGGAACAGATAATACAGGCCACTTTTTTGCGCAAAACGCCTGAGCCACCCGGCTGAGACGCGCTGCCAGGCTCTTTCATGCAGGTAATACAGGCCGATTTTGGAAACTACTTCGGTACCGCCGATCGCTGCGGCTATTTTCATATTTCCGGTAAAAATATAGGATAGCAGCATGGTGTCAATGGTGCCAACAACCCGCCAGGAAATGCCTTTGACCAGGCTTCTGAGATGTGATTCCTTTATTCTGCGTTCGGTTGGCATAATGGCTATTCCCCTTCTGTGTCCGTTCAGGCAGCCTGATTCGGGCACAGATTACGGGCAAATGTAAATAATTAACCGATAAATTTCTGAAAGCCGGCGTCCTGCTACAGAAAATCGGCCCTGATTTTATCAAACAGGTATCTGGCCGGATTTTCCGGTACAATTGTCAGGATGTGTTCCCGTGCCCTGGCGCCTGTTTGTTGCCATTGATCCCGTACCTGCCATGCCCGTTCCAGGGCTTCATCCAGCATTTCGCAGGTACAGGCTTTGGCGAGGAAGCCCGTCACATTATCCAGCAAAACCTCTCCGTTACCCGATACATTGGTTACAATGGCCGTCCGGGCGCTGACCAGGGCTTCTACCAGAGCCAGTGGCAGGCCTTCATATCTGGATGGCAGAACAAGGGCGTGGTTTGTTTTCCAGATATCACCGGGCGGCACATGCCCCTTTATGGAAGTGATACCGGATAAATTCCAGCGTTTGATCAGTTCTCCGAGTATAAATTCATTGGGCCCCTTTCCGTAAAAATTGATCATGATGGGTCTTTCCCGCCATTTTTTCTGATTCAGCGCTTCGAGCAATATATCCTGACCTTTGCAATAAAAGTCGAAGCGCGCTACGCACCCCAGCTGCATGATGTCACCTTTTGGATATTCGGGCACCTGGTGAAAATCCACGTTGAATGGATTGAAAATGACCTCTGCGTTCGGTACGGAATATCCGATTTGTTTTTCTGTTTGCAGTTTGTTGGCGTTCGATACAAAGTAGTTGGCTTTGGCATCTGTGAAGCCCTGACGCAGTCGGAGAACGAGCGCTGCTTCCGGCCAGTGAAAGTCCTGTACAGACTGTGAGATGGTCACAAAAGGAATACCGAGTTCACGGCAGGCTTCCATCCACATCAGGCCATCAATATTGACGCCCTGCGAGATGATGGCAAAATCGGGGTTTATTTTGGCAAGTCCTTTTTTGACGCGTTGCTCGTATTCAATACCGGCGAGGCGGAGCAATCCCTTGTGCCAGTCATTGATGACATACGGTTGTGACTGGGCAGGAATGACCTTGGTAATGGCGTCAAGTTCGGGAGGTGTGGTGAGCCATTTTTTGATGTATATGCCGGTATCGTAGTGGTTTTCGTGAAAAAGGATAGCCATCTGTGCCCAGAGCAGTTCGCTGCCCCCCCAGGCAGACCACGAATTGGTGGGTATAAACAGTATTTTTTTTGTCATGCTGGATCAGGAATGTTGATGCCTGCTGTTGCTGCGCAGTATTTTGTTGAAAAGGCTGATGTATTGTGCTGATATTCTTTCCGGAGAAAACCGGGTTTCCATGCTTGTCCGGGCATTTGCCGGCAACTGCCCGGATGGTAACCGGTCTGATACCCACTGAATGCCTGCTGCGAGCGATTCCGGATTTATCTGTTCTGCCAGGAATCCGTTGTATTCGTGTATGATCAAATCGGCATTTCCCCCTGTGCGGAAGGCTACCACCGGCAGCCCGCAGGCGAGTGCCTCTATGATAACGTTGGAAAAATTTTCCTCCCGGGAAGGCACTACCACCATATCTGCCTGCTGGTAGTATGTTGCCAGAATGGTGTCATCGTCGGTTGGTTGCAGCAACTCTGTCTGAAAACCGGCGCCTGCCAGTTCCGGAGGAAGGGTGTCAGATACTATTTTTAGAGTTATTTTATCAGGGTCGAGTTGAGCAAGGGCGGCCGGGAGCAGATCAAAACCTTTTCGGTATTCTTTGGTACCCGATGCGGCAGAAAACAGGATCCGTACACTGGTTTCGGAACTGCTTCGTGCCGTCACCGGTTTGAAAAGGTTCAGGTCGGCGAGTGCCGGGAGGTTAACCACGAGGTGTTCCTGGCAGATTTCGCTGCGGGCAGCCTGTTCTGTAATCCATTGACTGGTGCCGGCAAAAGTGATTGTCCGGTTCGAGTAGGCGGCACTTTTTATACGGTATTGCAGGGCGCTGAGATCGCTGTTCTTTTGGGAGCGGAGTGCCGGGCACTTTCCGCACCCCGACGTGAAGCCCTGGCAGGTTCCGCTGTAGTGACATCCGCCTGTGAACGCATTCATATCGTGCAGGCTCCAGCATACCGGGGCTTTCAGGCGGGAAAAATCGCGGGGCCCGAGTACATACTTTCCAGGCCAGTGCAGGTGAATAATATCCGGACTGAATTGATTTACAGCCTTTACCAGCGGTTTGTTTCCGATCAGCATATAGCTGAACATCTCCCGGGGTTTATATACCTGGTGAATGATTTTGCTGAGGAAATAGTGTTTCCATCGCCATAAAAACGGCCGTTTTTCCACTACGCCCGGGTGGGTGGCGGTCTTCTGGAATACAAACATCCGTACTTCATGCCCCTCCTTTTCAAACTGCCTGAAAAGGCGAAAGGCCGCTTTCCCGGCGCCTCCCCTGTCGTCGTAATATGAAATGAGGGCGATTTTCATGATTCTATTGTGCGGGTATGCTGAC
>JBDLWO010000040.1:0-7047 GCA_039804245.1 Bacteroidota bacterium | reverse complement strand
CTGCCCATGAATCGTAGGATACACGGGTTTTGCCTTTGGCACCGCGCTTGGTAGTAATGAGTACTACACCTGCTGCAGCACGGGATCCATAGATAGCTGTTGCAGAAGCGTCCTTGAGGATATCAATACTCTCGATATCGTTCGGGTTCAGGTTCGACAGGACGTTGTTTGCGGCTGAGTTACCGATATCACCAGTGTAGGTAGGTACTCCGTCAATAACGATCAGCGGGAAGGAGCTGAGGTTGATAGAGTTGATACCACGTACGCGGAATACAGGCGGGTTGTTGAGTACACCGTTCGGGAGACTCACGTTAACACCTGCTGCACGTCCCTGGAGCAACTGATCGAAGCTCTGAGCGGGCAGAGCGGCGATGTCATCACCCTTTATAGTGGAAACAGTACCGGTGATAGCGCGTTTTTGCTGTGTGCCATATCCCACAACAACCACTTCCTGAAGTGCATTGACGTTAACTTCAAGCACTACATCGTAAACATTGGAAGCGGAAAGAGTCACCTCTTTGTCCACATAACCCGTGTAAACGAATTTGACAGTGGCAGCTGTAGTAGGGATGCTCAAACGGTAGTTACCGTCTACATCCGTCTGGGTTCCGCCAGATGTTCCAGGCGCAGTCACCGTGACGCCAATCAGAGCTTCGCCCTGATCACTGGTTACCTTTCCGGTAACCACACGTTGCCCTAAGGCAAAGCCGGCGCTTATGCATAGCATGGCCAGCCCGAGTAAAATCCTCTTCATAAAAATAGAAAGTTTGGTTGGTAAAGTGATTAGAAATCAATTGCGAAGAAACACATTAACATTGAATTTGGTTGATATTTCTGTCTGTTTTTAGCAAAAACATACAAAAAATACAATTTTACAGACTATAAACGTAAGGGAAAAAATCAAAATAAAATTTTATTAAAAAATACAAAAAGCGCTAAAACCATAAAATATGTCTCATTTTGAGAAAAATTAAAATAACATTCTGAATTCAAATTCAGGTTTTTCCCTGTACTTATTTTGACAAATGTCTGTTTCCATCCCGATTGGTCGCAAAAAATCAGCAAAAAGAGCAACCGGTGAGATGGAAATCTTCCCGTTCGGTCATCAGAATTTTCTGATCGGGCATCTTGTCTTCATAGCCAGCCAAGTGAAGCAATCCGTGTACCATTACGCGACAAAGTTCGCGCTCGAACGACACCCCTGCAAGAGATGCATTTTCCTGAACGCGTTCCGAGCTGATGAATATATCTCCGCGGATGGAACTGTCATCGTAAGGAAAGGTGATGACGTCGGTGTAGTAATCGTGGTCGAGAAACTGTATATTGATTTGCCTGAGATGTTCATCGGAGCAGAAAATGTACGTCACTTCTGCCACATCGCGACCCTCTTCTTCAGCAGCCTTCAGCAGCCACCGTGAGAGCAGTTCCTCATCTGGAAGTTTGAAATTTACGTCTTCGAAGAAAAAGCTTATTTGCTCCTCTTCTCCGGTTTCCTGTATGATCGGAAAATCCACCCTGTATATATGTATTGGGTAATATTATCTTATCTTGAATCTCATTTCTACAGTACTGCCTCCCCTGAGGAAGGAACATTCATCGCTGAGATGACGCATCAGGAGTAATCCCCGGCCTCCACAACATTCTATGCGATCGGGGCAGGTAGGATCAGGAACAACAGCAGGATCGAAACCGGGGCCTTCATCGCTTACACGTACAGACAGGGAATCACGTTTTCTCAGGAAGGAAATTGAGACACATTTTCTCAGATCGCTCTGATTTCCGTGCAGTATGGCGTTGGTGACTGCTTCCGTCAGACTTACCATGATATCCCCTTTTCGATCCGGAGAAAGGTTGAAACGACTGGCGAGGCCATCAACAAAGGGTTCCACTTGTTCAACATTCCGGGGGTCTGAGGGCAGCGTAATACTTTTGTACAAATCGCTCATGCGCACAATTTTTTCTCGACGGCCGGAGCCGTACTATACGATGAAACAAAACGAACCGCAATCACCACAGGGTGATCAATCTGTTTCACGGGAGGGATTCTCGTGACTTTGCAGATACAAATTTAAGGCAGTTTTAACATACCGCGCAAGTATTGCCGCCGTTTTTTTTCAATAAGCGGCCGATTGTTTTTCTGAAGCTACCGTTTTCTTCAAAAAACGCCCAAAACTGGTGTTTTATCAGAACTCTGCGCTACCCGGATAACGGGGGAAAGCGATGACATCACGAATATTTGTCATGCCTGTGACGAAAAGTACCAGTCGTTCAAAGCCCAGTCCGAAGCCTGCATGCGGGCAGGAACCGAAGCGCCGGGTATCGAGATACCAGTAAAGTTCTGCTTCCGGAATGTGCATTTCGCGCATCCGGTTGACGAGTCGGTCGTAGCGTTCTTCGCGCTGTGAGCCACCCACGATTTCGCCGATACCGGGGAAGAGTATATCCATGGCCGAAACCGTTGGGCCGGGCACTCCTTCTGAGGGTTCATCCTGACGCATATAAAATGCCTTGATGGCAGCAGGATAGTTGGTGAGTATGACCGGTTTTTTGAAATGCTTTTCCACCAGGTAACGCTCGTGTTCGCTCTGCAGGTCGGTACCCCACCCTTCTACCGGGAACTGGAATTTACCTTTCTTATTGGGATTTGAGTTTTTGAGTACGTCAATTGCTTCTGTATATGTAAGTCGTATAAATTCATTCTCCGAGACGAATTTCAGTTTGTCAGTCAGGGTCATTTCACTTCTCTGATCCTGTGGTTTCGACTTCTCCTCCTCGGTGAGTCTGTCTTCCAGTATTTTAAGGTCATCGGCACAATGCTCAAGGGCGTAATTGATCACATAGCGGAGCATATCTTCGGCCAGATCCATGTTGTCGCGCAGGTCGTTGAAGGCCACTTCCGGTTCGATCATCCAGAACTCTGCCAGGTGGCGGGTGGTATTGGAGTTTTCTGCGCGGAAAGTAGGTCCAAACGTATAGACAGCACCCAGTGCAAGGGCGCCCAGCTCGGCTTCCAGCTGTCCGGACACGGTCAGGTTGGTGCTTCTGCCGAAGAAATCTTCTTTGAAATTGATCTCGCCGTTTTCGGTTTTTGGCGGGTTTTCGAGTGGCAGAGTAGTTACGCGGAACATTTCTCCGGCACCTTCTGCGTCACTTGACGTAATAATAGGTGTATGCAGGTAGCAGAAGCCTCTGTCGTTGAAAAACTTGTGTATCGCGAACGCGAGCGCGTGACGGATGCGGAAAACAGCACTGAATGTGTTGGTCCGGAAGCGCAGGTGTGCATTTTCGCGGAGAAATTCTGGCGACTGCTTTTTGGGCTGCAGCGGGTACTCGTCGGGATTGCAATCGCCGAGTATCACGAGCGTTTCGGTTTTGAGTTCCACTTTCTGTCCCTTGCCCTGGCTTTCCACCAGCTGACCGGCAGCGCTTATACAGGCGCCGAATTTGATACGATCCAGGGTAGCAGCATCCAGTTGCTCAAAATCCACCACTACCTGCAGATTGGAGGCGGTTGAACCATCGTTCAGGGCAATGAACTGGTTATTGCGGAAAGCCTTTACCCATCCTTTGACAAGTACTTCCGTGTTCACCGGTTCGTGTTTCAATATGTCTGCGATTTTTGAGCGCTGCATTTTGCTGAATATGTTTTTTGACTGAAATGGAATCCCTGAGCCGGCTTTTTAGTGTTTTGGTGTGCAAAAGCACCATTTTTATACAGGGCCCGCAAAGGTACGTTAATTGCCGCATTTTTTGAAGCGCTGAAAAAAGACGTATAATTTGCCGGAGCGCCCTACTTTTGCAACCAACTGCGCACTGGCACTGTTTCAACACGCGGTTAATGATGCATCATGCTGATCGAAATTTTCAAAAGCAAAATCCACCGCGTCAAAGTGACACAGGCCGACCTGAATTACGTTGGCAGTATCACGATTGATGAAGAGCTGCTCGAAGCTGCCAATATCCTCGAAGGTGAAAAGGTTCAGATTGTGAACAACAACAATGGTGAACGCTTCGAGACATACACCATTAAAGGTGAAAGAGGCAGCGGTGTGATATGCCTGAACGGCGCAGCTGCCCGCAGGGTACAGGTAGGTGATATTGTTATCATCATAGCCTATGCGCTGATGACGCCCGAAGAAGCCAGAACGTTCAAACCCGCAGTTGTTTTTCCTGACGAAAATAACCGCCTGGTCAGAAACGGATCATAGTACGCTATATTCAAACCCTGATAGGGATTCTGACCCTGTTCAGGATTCTCTGCAGATGGCAAAAACAAGCCGTTTTTGACTCGGAGAGAGAATCCTAGACAAGCCTTTAAACCGCGGCCCTTTTTTCAGGTCTAAAAACAAACTTGTCAACCGGTACGACTCACCTTCCATCTGTAAACTGCCAGAAAATGTTTGTTTCCTCACTCACTCGCACCTGTTGTATCGGGATCACTGTCCTGGTATTATTCTCTTCAGTGCTTCCTGCACAGAATCTGTATTTCCCTCCAGTTACCGGAAGCAGTTGGGAAACCACTGCTCCCCAGTCGCTGAACTGGTGCCCCGGGCGTATCGACAGTCTGTACAACATGCTGGAAACAAACAACACCAAAGCGTTCATTCTGCTCAAAGACGGGAAGATCGTCCTGGAACAATATTTCAACGGACATACGGCCTCATCAAACTGGTACTGGGCCTCGGCAGGCAAATCACTCACGGCATTTTTGGTCGGACTTGCCCAACAGGACAGTCTGCTGAATATTAACGAAAGTACTTCAAAATACCTTGGTGCCGGCTGGACTGCCTGCGACAGCGCGTCGGAGAGCCTGATCACCATCAGGAATCAACTGACCATGACCTCGGGTCTTGATGACGGCGTGGACGACCACTATTGCACCCTCGACACTTGTCTGGTTTGTCTGGCGCCCCCGGGTACGCGATGGGCCTATCACAACGGCCCCTACACGCTGCTCGATCAGGTGATGGAAGAGGCTGCGGGTATTACCATGAACCAGTTTGTGAATCAGAAACTCCGTAACAGCACTGGTATTACCGGACTTTTTATCAAAAACGGGTATAACAATGTTTTTTACAGTACGGCGAGAAGCATGGCCCGCTTCGGACTGCTGATGCTGGGCCGCGGGAAATGGAACGGGACGCCTGTGATGACGGATACCACCTATTTTCACGATATGACGCACCCGTCGCAAAGCATCAACAAATCTTACGGGTATTTGTGGTGGCTGAACGGACAACAGAGTTTTATGCTGCCCGGATTCCAGTTGGTGATACCTGGCTATATGACCCCGGATGCTCCGGCAGACGCTTATGCTGCCATGGGTAAAAACGGACAATTTGTGAGTATTATTCCATCGCAGGGTATGGTTTGGGTGAGAATGGGAGAAGAGCCGGGCGGAGCTGCCGTGCCATATCTGCTTCACAATCTGATATGGGAGTATATCAACCGGCTGCCCTGCGCCTCATCGGCAGTAAAGGACGAAACAGAAATGCAAATCAGGATTTATCCCAATCCGGCTTCAGAAATCCTGACACTTGAATTGCCCGAAGGCGTATTTTCCGGTATACTGAGCGATTTTTCAGGACACCAGGTACACAGTTATTCCGAATTGACAGGGCATACCAGTCTGAACATTTCCGGTATTCCTGCCGGGTTTTACCGGCTTTCCCTGGTCCATCAGGCAGACGGACGTACCGTTAACAAGGCTGTTTTTATTTCAGACAACTGATATTAGGGTTTGTTCGGGATGAAGAGTTGGCTGTTTCCTGTATTTTTGCGCCAGTACCAACAGCTCTGACCTTTCCACCAAACCAGTTTCTGCCATGAAGCAGTTGCCCAATTACGTCCGCGGCGCCTGGACGACCCCCTCGGGATCTGAAATTACACAGCATAATGCCTATACCGGTGAAATTATATCGGTTGCCGGAGATGTGAACGATCCGGCCTCCGTGCTCGAGTATGGGCGCAAAACAGGCGGCACAGCCCTGCGCCGGATGACATTCTTCGAGCGCGGGCTCATGCTCAAACAGCTGGCCCTGTATCTGAGTGAACGCAAGGAGGCCTATTATGCAGTTTCTCACCTGACCGGCGCCACCCGGACAGATTCCTGGATTGACATAGATGGCGGCATAGGCAACCTGTTCGCTTATGCATCCCTTCGACGACAGATGGGTAGTGAACACTTTTATGTGGACGGCCCCACAGTCGGACTTTCCAAAGAAGGCACTTTTGTTGCCCAGCACGTGATGGTTCCCAAACATGGCGTGGCCATACATATCAATGCATTCAACTTCCCGGTATGGGGAATGCTTGAAAAATGTGCAGTCAACTGGCTGGCTGGTGTGCCGGCGGTGGTAAAAGCTTCCGAAGTGACTTCTTTTCTCACCGAAATTGTAGTTCGGGATATCGTCGGATGTGGCATTTTACCTGAAGGTGCCCTGCAGTTTATTGGCGGCCCCGGCAGAAACCTGATTGAGCATGTAGAGATGCAGGATGTGGTCACGTTCACGGGTTCTGCTGCTACCGGACGGGTATTGAAATCACACCCGCGACTTATCTCGGAATCGGTACCATTCAATATGGAAGCCGATTCGCTGAATGCCATGGTGCTGGGTGAAGATGCTGCACCGGGCACACCCGAGTTTGACATATTTATCAAAAACGTGCGGTCAGAGATTACTGTAAAAGCTGGTCAAAAGTGTACTGCTGTCAGGCGTATTATGGTGCCGGCACAGTACCTGGAGGATGTACAGATACAGCTTGGTAAAGAGCTTTCCCGCACGAAAGTGGGCGATCCGTCGGTTGAGGGCGTGCGCATGGGCGCGCTCGTGAGCCGGACACAGCGGGAGCGGGTATTGCATAATCTTGGATTACTTACCCGGACTTCGTCGGTCGTATTCGGCGATCCGGAGCGGTGCGAAGTATTGGGAGCAGATTCCATCAACGGCGCATTTATGTCGCCGTTGCTGCTGCTGAATGAGCGCCCGTTTGAGGGGCAGGACTGTCACAATGTGGAAGCGTTTGGTCCGGTAGCCACGCTGATGC
>JBDLWO010000039.1:0-41756 GCA_039804245.1 Bacteroidota bacterium | reverse complement strand
ATCCTCACCTGCAATAACTGGCTGAATGAACAGTATGCCAACAATGGATGGGTTTACAGGTTTACATCAACCAGTTTCGATCCGCGTCCCGATGATCCCTATGCGCTCGGTGATGGCGATGGCATTTACCGTCAGACCGGCCTGTTTCCGCAGGCTGGCAGAAACTGGATGGCAACACTTCGTTTCAAATTCTGATATGGAAAAGGGGATACCGGCATGATGCCAGTATCCCCTTGCCGGTGCCCGGAACAGGACTCGAACCTGCACGACCTTTGAGGGTCAAGGGATTTTAAGTCCCTCGTGTCTACCATTTCACCACCCGGGCCAATTCGGAGCGCAAAGATAATTTTATTTCTGTTATTCTGCCTTCAGAAACTCGTAAGATGCGCGTTCCGGAAAGACAGCTGCGGCTTCTTCATTCTCGGCGGCCACATAGTAGTGTTTGACCTTCGATTTTTCGATTACTGCGGTGTATACGCCATCTCCTGCTTTCATATCGCCATTGACGCCGTCGTCGGTCATTGGGATATGCGAGAAGGCAAAACTTTTGTCCCTGCGGAAATAGAGTGTACCCCCCCTGGACGCACCTGTGAGTCTGGCAGTTATTTTGAGCTTTTCGCCCTCCTTTACATGTTTCACTTCAGCAATAACCGGCTGGGGTTTGTTGAGCAAAGGGTGTTTGGCCAGCCATTCGGTTCGTTTGGCCATGAGCTGACGCAGACCAATCAGGTGATCGGGTGCGAATGTGAGGGTGCTGTCGAGTGCGTTGGTGAAATCTTTGTGACTGTAGAGCTTGAGGGTATCGGCCTTTACCCAGGGTTCAATTTCCTTTTGCAGCGCCTGTGCACGGGTAAACAACTGATTATTCGTCAGCCAGTCGTTTGTGATAGTGCGCACATGGGCGAGGTAGATCTTCCTGTAGGTGGAGTTGCGCAGTATTTTTGAAATGAGCGGCCTTTTCACGTTGTCAACTTCGGTAAGCGGCTGATATTTGACGAGTTCGTCGTCTTTCATTTCCTCGAAGGCAAAGTTGCGCCGCCATCCGCCAAAGCACATATTGAGGTCCCAGACGATAGGGTGAGCCACGCCTGTAGTATCGAACCACAAATAGTAGTTGTGAGAGAGTGATCCGTTGTAACTGTCGAGGTTGACCATTACATTATTGAATGCCAGCATCCAGAGTGTCTGATCAACATCCAGAACTGTTTCAATCTGGTCGGGTGTTCTGTTGAGTACCCGGATCAGATTAAGCAATGGTTTCCACGCACGTTCATTTTCCACCTCATAGAATGCCTCATAGCAGCCCGGGCTCTCGTTCAGGTAAACAAGGGAGGCATTTTCGCCTTTGGGACAGCCGTTCTGACTTCTTGTTTTTTTCCAGTTGTCAGGGTCGCATTTGACAATATCGCCCGTGGTGGTGCCAAAGTGCTTGCTGATGAAATTTGCATCAACTGATTCAGAATTGACGTACAGACCGTAATACTTGTTATTGATATAGACATTGGCGAAATTACACAGCGGAGCAGGCATGTACTTTCTGGCTACTTCATAACCCAGTGGTTCTCGCACGAAACTCGGATCCAGAAAACCGTTCGACAGTTTGATCGCCCGGTATCCACCTTTCAACTGCTGATTGCGTTTTTTATAGTCAAGTTTGATGTTGAGCGGCAGTTTTTTGTAGGTATCCTTCCTGGTTTTGAAGTAGGAACTGTTGCCCTTGTATCTGACACCCACACTGTCCAGCTTAAGACCATTGATCCAAACGATTCCGTGTGCCCTGGCATCGGGATTGGCTTTTTTCAGTGAGTCGAGCTGCTGATCCCAGCGCTGGTAAGGAAGTCCGATCTTTACCTCCTGCACCCCGGGGCCATAGAAATCCTGTGCACTCAAACGGAAAGAAAGGAGCAGAAAAAAGAGAAATGCTGTATTTTTCATCTGAAGCTGAATATCGCTTTTATTTATTCAAGTCACTGAGTTTTACCTTGTACGGCTCGCGCGTGTAGGCTGCAGGGGCAAAGTTGACCGAGCCGGCATTTTCAGCCACCAGGTAGTACTCCATTTCAGTATCAGGCCCCTTTGCTTCAATACTGGCCGAGAACCCCTTTACGCCCGAAGGCAATCCTCCTGTATTATCTTCACTCATGGGTATCATGCTGAATGGCTGATTATGGTCGAAACGGTAGTAAACGAGCATCCGCTTTGGAAAACGATCGGCGCGGGCCGTTATGTTGAATGTATTGACAGGCTGATTCTCGAATTTGGCCCGTCCCAGCACTTTTACTTCTGAAACGGAGGAGGGCAGGGTAGTGAGCTCAGGGTGGTTTTTCAGATATTTGCTTCTCTTCGACATCAACTCAATGATACCGGGTATCTTGCTCTTTTTACCGATTGTAGCGCGCAGACTGGCCTGAAAATCGTCGAGACTGTAGGTTTTGTATTTGTCTTCACTGAGCGGCACCACAATCATTCCCTGTAACTCGGCCGACCGCTTCTCGTAAGTGCCATTCAGGAAGTTCTCCTCATTGATTTGCCTGATATGAGCCAGATATACCTTTTTATAGAAGGGGTCTTTCAGCAACTGGCTGATCAGGGGTTTGTAAGGATTGTCTGCATGCAACAGAGGATCCAGTTCCTGTAACTGATTCAGTTCCAGATCACTTCCTTCACCCGTATTTTTGTAACTCCCGAAAGCGAGATTGAGATCCCATAGAATTGGCTGGAATTTTCCGTTGCCATCCTTGTACAGGTAATAATTCACGCTGTGATTACCAGAATAACTGTTCAGGTTTACCATGACGTTGTTGAGTGCCAGCATCCACAGGGCGCGGTCAGTGTCCAGTACCTTTTCAACCTCCTTCGATCCCTGCGAAAGCAGGCGTGTCATTTCCTGCAGCTCATTCCAGTCGGCGCCGGTATTCCCCTCAAAGTTTCCTTTATAGCAATCTGTACTGGTCTCGTACTCCAGTGAACCGAAAATATTCAATTTGCACGAAGCAGGAAGGTTGGTCGGCCTGCTGTCAACCCCCGCCTTGAAAACTGATCCTCCCGAACCGCCAAAGTTTCGCTCAAGCATTTGCTTTTCAATGCTTTCCACATTGACAAAAATTCCTATGTATTCGTCGTTGATGTAGAGTTTGGTGAAGCTGGTTTTTGAGCCGGGCATATATTTCGCTGCTATCTCATGGAAAAGTGCTTCTCTGATCATACTGGGGTCGCGAACTGCTGCAGACAGCTTGACTGTGCCGTACCCCTGGTGTTTCTGGTCGGGATTTTTGTAGTCAAGCTTGATCTGAAATGGATTTCGCTTCAGCCCTGTAGCATAGGATTTGTCGCCTCTGAATCTAATTCCTGCACCCTGATAGGTTTTCCCGTCTATGGTTACGGTTGCATCCATCAGCCCGCCACCGTAAATACGCATGGAGTCAAGCTGATCAGACCAGTTGCGGGAGTCTATCCTGATTTTTATCTCTCCGACTGTTTTGCTGTCGAAAAGCTGACGCCCGGACTGTGAATACAATGGCAGTGAAATGAACGACAGGATGAGTAACAGACTATATTTCATGTTCAATGGCTTAGGCATGTTGAGAGTGGGTTATCAGGGCGCAATGTTACGAACTCTGAAATCATATTACAAAAATTGTCCGAGTTTCCAGATATCTGTGAAACTGTTGTATAACGGAACCGGGGCAAATCTTATTACGTTTGGCTCCCGCCAGTCTGTCACTACACCCTGTGCGGTCAAGCGGTCAAACAGTGCCCGGCCACCGGGACCTGTGAGTAACGATAACTGGCAACCTCTGGATCCGCTGTCTTCCGGCGTGATGATGCTGTATTCAAGTCCGCTCTCTCTTGCTTTCACAAGTATGTATTCGAGATAGGTGGTCAGCTTCAGACTTTTTTCCCTGAGTCTGTTCATTCCCGCTTCATCGAATATTTTCAGACTGGCCAGGTGTGCCGCAAAGGAGAAAATCTGCGCATTGCTGAGTTGCCAGCCGGCAGCACCGTGCATGGGTCGAAATCCTTTTTCCATCCTGAAGCGCGAGCCTTCATCGTGCCCCCACCATCCGGCAAAACGCGGCAATTCAGGGGAGTCAGCGTGGCGCTCGTGTACAAAAACTCCCGAGGGACCGCCCGGACCCGAGTTGAGATATTTATAGCTGCACCAGACAGCAAAATCCGGCCCCCACTGGTGCAACTCCAGCGGAAGGTTGCCGGCAGCATGGGCCAGATCAAATCCGGCGTAAGCACCAACCCGGTGCGCAGCTTCTGTAATGGATTTCAGATCAAAAAACTGACCCGTGTAATACTGTACACCGGAAAAGAGTACCAGAGCCGTTTCGTCGCCATGTTGAGCGATGGTTTCCAGTATATCCGCTGTGCGAAGTGTTTCTTCACCAGCGAGCGGTGAAACTTCAATAATGGCATCCGCGGGAGAATATCCGTGAAATTTTACCTGCGACTCGACAGCATACTGATCACTCGGGAAGGCGCCTGCCTCCATGATGATTTTGTATCGCTTCCCGGTGGGCCGGTAAAACGACACCATCATGAGGTGCAGATTGACACTCAGCGTGTTCATCACAACTACCTCGTGAGGGAGTGCCCCTACAAGCCTGGCAGTAGCTTCAGTCAGGAATTTATGGTAATGCATCCAGGGTTTTTCACCTCTGAAATGCCCTTCCACGGCGTGTTCTCCCCAATGGTCCAGTTCAGCGTTGATGGCTTCCCTGACTGAATGCGGCTGAAGTCCGAGAGAGTTTCCACAGAAATACAGTACCGGCTCGCCGTTGTGCTGTGGAAATACAAACTTTTCACGGAAGGATCGCAAAGGGTCTTCCTGATCCAGTTTGTGTGCAAAATCAATTGATGGTTCGAAATGACTGGTCACTTACCCGACTTTAGTGCAACTTGATTTTTGTGGCAACGCTTGGTTTCTGTTTCATCTGCTCTTCATTGAAGGGCTTGAGCGTCACGGTAAGTGTGTGATCATTTTCAGAGAGTTCGCCGAGCTTGTTGTCAGTCTTTTTGATTTTACGGTCCGTGAAACGGTAAATCTGCTGGTAGCTCATATCGGCAAAGAACATTTTCATCATGTCCATCTGGCTCTCATCTACTTCATCCGATTCGCTGAGTGTCTTTTTGATTTCTCCGCCCAGGTCACCCACTCCGAGGCGTTCGAAGTTTTTGCCGCTGAGGCGGAATGTCTCTTCGGTTTTGGTGTCGTACTTTTCCTTGCCAATCACCTTGAGAGCCCTGTTGAGCGCACTGATGTCAGCAAATTCAAATGTGTAACCGAATTTGTAGGCTGCCGTATCATTGATGGCTATAACATTTGAAATACCGGGAATACCATCCAGTGAACTGGCTACTCCGCTGAACTCCTCTCCAATATTACCCATCGGATTTTCGTCTTCCCCGGCAGCAGGAGGGGTATAATCGCCTTCTCCACCGATTGTAGTAGAGTCTGAATTTTCAGAAGGCATATTTTCTCCCATTCCTTTCATCATATCCATCATACCCTTCAACTCGCTCATGTCAACCACCATCTGGTAGGTGCCGCTGCCACTGGATGAAAGTGTTACTTCTTCAATGATATGCAGGCAGCCAGTCAGCATGGAAACGGCGAGAAGAAGCGCCGGCATGATAAAATTCTTTGTTTTAAGCATGTATGTTTTGCGTTTTAGTTTTGAATTCCTGTGCGAAGATCAAGCGGATTTTTCAGAGCCTGTTCCGGATCTTCTGCCACCGGCAAAAATAAGCCATTTTTGACTCGGCGAGAGAGTACTGATCAAGCTGTTAATCGATTAAAAAATCTTTTTCAACCCGGTTGCCGTCTTTCTCTGCCACTAACCGGTAGGCGCCTTTCCTGAGGTAAATCTTCCCGGTATCTGCCTTTTCGAGTTCCAGCGGTTTTTTCGGATCTTTCTGTGCCGCCTGCAGTTTTTCGCAATATCCTTTCTGTGCCTTGTTTTCCACAGACAGGTCGTACTTCAGGCAGTTTAATCCTTTAACGATTTTTTTTGTCCCAGCGTTCAGAACAAGGTCGTTTTCTTTCATCATTATCGTCCAGTTAACATTTCCGGGCGTGTTACAATAAATCCAGACAGGCAATTCCGGGTCTTTGGCTGTCTCATAAGCAGGTTTTTTCCCCCATCTGTTGCTGTACTTTCTTTTCGGAATGTCCATTACATGCAGGCCCGAAGCAAGTACTTCCGGTGTAAGGGCTCTTACATGCCTGATATCTGCTGTGTACATGGAGCGACCGTGTGTGCCAATAACGAGTGTACCCGACGGATGTACGTCGAGGTCATGTACCGCTACATCAGGAAATGTATCACTCAGGGTATTGAATGTTTCTCCACGGTCGAGTGACACGTATATATTGTGGTCGGTCCCAACGTAAATGATGTTGCTATTGCTATCGTCTTCTTTCACGACATTGATGGGCTCTGCAGGAAGGGTGGTTCCAATCTGCTTCCAGGTCTGTCCGTAATTATCTGACATATACAGGTATGCACTGAAGTCGTCCTGGCGATAACCGTTCAGACTTGCATACACGCGCCCGCGCTCGTGTGCCGACGCCTGCACACGCGAAACCCAAAGGTCCCGGGGCAGATTGTCTGATATGCGTGTCCATGTTTCACCTCCGTCGCGGGTAACATGTATGAGTCCGTCGTCAGAAGCAGCATATAACAGGCCGAATTTGAGCGGACTTTCATGTACCGATGTGAGTGTTCCGTAGGGTACATTGCCCGGTTTGCCACCTTTGGTCAGATCTCCGGAGATGGCTTCCCACTTGTCGCCCCTGTTGAACGAACGATATACTTTGTTCGCACCAAGATACAGTACGTCCTGCTGGTGGCGGCTCAGGTGAATGGGTGTTTGCCAGTTGAAACGCAGCGGACGTTCGCCCAGTTCGTGCTGAGGTGTTATTCGTTTGGCATCTTCTGCTTTTCTGTCCATTCGGTAATAATTGCCAAACTGATATCCGGTATATAATGTATTGTTATCCCGGAAGTCGACCTGAATCTGCATACCGTCTCCACCTATCAGTTCCCTGTAGGGGTATGCTCCTGTCTGATGCCATTCATCGGATGTCTTGTAAGTGGAGGGGCCCGTCCAGACGCCGTTATCCTGTGCTCCGCCGTAAACATTGAATGGCTCCGCACGGTCGGTTGTCACCGCGTAAAACTGTCCGACCGGCGGGTTATTGCATTTCATCCAGGAGGCGCCGTTGTCCCAGGAGATATTGACACCTCCATCATTGCCGTTGATAATATGACCAGGTCGGGCCGGATTAAGCCAAAGTGCATGATGGTCAACATGCACATTGTCGCCATTGATGTTTTTCCAGGTTTTTCCACCGTCTTCAGAGCGAACTATATAGAAGCCAATGAGATAGACCTGATCTGCATCATCGTTCATGCACCGTACGTTGGCGAAATAGTATCCGTAGGTGAAGAACATCTGTTCCAGGGCCTCTTCGTGTGTTTTTTTCCAGGATGCACCGCCATCGTCGCTTCTGTACAGTTCAGCGCCCGTGTAGTCTGTTTCAAACAGTTGCTGGTTGGCATCTTCCAGATACTCTACCAGCGCAGCGGGCCTGATCTTGTCTTTTGAAACAAGCTCCTTCACTTTTTTGACAGAATATTCCTCCGGGAACCGGTTGTCTTTCAGGTAGGTTTCAATTTTTTCATCCGCCAGTTTCAGGAAATCATCTTTGGACATATTTCGGAGTTGATCTTTGGCAAGGCCCTCCTCTTTTTTGTCGTCTTTCTTTGCCTTGGGGTTCTGATTGTCAATAAAGGCATAGAGTACGGTTTTTCCGTTCTTTTTACCTGCTGCAAGACCTATCCTTCCGGCTTTTGGTCCCAGCGGGAAACCTTTCTGACCTGTGGCTGTCCAGGTATTTCCGCCGTCTGTGCTCTTCCATATTCCGGATCCTGAGCCGGCGCCCTCGAAATGCCAGGCTCTTCGCGTGCGCTCCCAGGTGGCTGCATATAATGTATTGGGATCGTTCGGATCAGTTACCAGATCAATTGCTCCGCTATTTTCACCCACAAACAGTGTTTTTTGCCATGTTTTACCACCATCTGTGGTTTTATAAACCCCTCTTTCAGGTGAAGCGGAATACAGTTTGCCCAGTACTGCCACCCAGAGTGTGTTCGGATCGGAGGGGTGGAGTACAATACGGGCGATATGGTGACTTTCCGGCAGTCCGCGGTGCTCCCAGGTTTTTCCGCCGTCGGAACTGCGGTACATACCTGTTCCGGCATAGGATGAGCGACTGCTGTTGGCCTCTCCGGTTCCCACCCAGATGATGTTATTCTGCCAGTTAACGGCAATATCACCGATGGTCATACTCGCTTCATGGTCGAAAAGCGGCTCGAAACGTATTCCGTTGTTTCTGGAATGCCACAATCCTCCTGATGCATATGCCACGTACATTTCGGTGGGGTCGGCCGGATTGACATCCAGATCGGTTACCCTGCACGAAAACACAGACGGACCAATACTGACAGGCTCAATTTCTGACAACAGGGATGCCTGGCGCAGTGAATTTCGGGTATCAAATCCTTTCAGCCGCTGATCGGCCGGGGTGGGAGAGGGCTGTGCCTGAACGGAATGAAAGACAGTCAGAAAAAGAACAGCAAGGAGGGCGGGAAAGGAAGAAAGTCGTTGCATATCTGAAATTTGGGCGCCAAGATAAGCAAAACCCCCGGCCTGTATCTGTCTGATACGAGCCGGGGGCATTAATCCGGTAAAAATCAATCAGTAACCACCAAAGTTGCGGTCTCCTTTCTTGTAATCAATTGTGGTGTATTTGCCCGGGTACTCTACAAACCGCAGTGCCTGGGTGGCTCCGATCTCGGAGGTGAAGTAGCCCCAGAGCGTCAGATCCTTGATGGTACGGAAGTAATGGGCAGGATCCTCCCGCTTTTTAGTCTTTTGAAATGCTTTCTGTGTGGCGTCCAGTTCAGACAAAAACGATTGTCGTTCCTGAGCAGAACACTTCATGAAATTTTTGCCGTTTTTTGCCGCGCAGTCGTTCTCGAGGGCGACCAGTCCGTCGAGGAATCGCTTCTGATCGGCCGGCTCATAACAGTCGCTTACAAAAACCGCTATAAACTGGCCTGTTTTGGCGGCTTTGGCGCCCGGCGTGTCGGTTGTGGGAATGATGGTATCAGCAACCTCGTTGAGCAGTTGTACCTGTTTTTTGCTGAAAAGACCGATGCCTTTGGCCGATAATTCGGCTTCCATATCGTCCCAGTTGATGTTTTTGGCCAGGAGGCTGTCCACGCCCATAATCGAACCTGACACCAGTATGGATGCCCGTTGGAGGAGTTCTCTTCTGTTCATATTCTGTTCAATTAATGAGTTTTTGCTTTAAAGGTCTCCTTTTTTCAGTGATTCAACGGCGAACTCGGCAGCTCTTGCCGTAAGTGCCATGTATGTAAGTGATGGATTCTGGCAGGATGCAGATGTCATGCAGGAGCCATCAGTTACAAATACGTTTTTGACATCATGGATCTGATTCCATTTGTTCAGAACGGATGTTTTCGGGTCGTTGCCCATGCGCGCAGTTCCCATTTCATGAATGGCCATACCGGGGTACGATCCGTTATCATAGGTTCTGATATTCTTTATCCCGGCAGCTTCGAGCATTTCAGCTGCATCGTTGATCATATCCTTGCGCATTTTTTTCTCGTTTTCCTTGATCTCACAGTCAATAGCGAGCACGAACTGACCCCACTTGTCCTTTTTGGATTTGTCCAGTGTGATCCGGTTGTCTTCGTAGGGCAGCATTTCGCCAAAGCCTGTCATACCGATGGTCCATTTTCCAGGTTCCTGCAGCGTATTTTTCAGATCGGCGCCGATGGAAAGTTCTGCCACCTCTCTTTGCCAGCCCTCCCGGCTTGCACCACCCTGATAACCGAATCCCCGCAGGTACTCGCGCTTGTCGCCAAAGAAGTTTCTGTAACGGGGGATGTAGAATCCGTTTGCACGGCGTCCGAAAGCAATCTTGTCTTCGTAACCCTCTACATCACCGCTGGCGCCGCAACGGAAGTGGTGATCCATCAGGTTGCGACCAAGCTGACCACTGGTATTGCTCAGCCCGTCGGGCAAACTGCCAGAGTCAACTGAATTGAGCAGAATGAATGTGGAGGCCAGTGTGGAGGCGCAAAGGAATACCACATTTGCTTCATATTCAATACTTTGCATAGTTTCAGCATCAATTACCCGTACTCCTTTGGCCCGTTTTTTATTTTTGTCGTAAGTAATTTCTGTTACGATGGAGAATGGGCGAAGCGTCAGGTTACCGGTAGCCACGGCTGCGGGCAGTGTGGCGGATTGAGTGCTGAAATAGGCTCCGAACTGACAGCCTCTGCTGCACAGGTTTCTGTACTGACAAGATCCGCGACCGTTGTGTTCCACCGTGAGGTTGGCTGAGCGGCCAATGATCATGCGTCGGTGGTCGTATTTGGCTTTGATACGGGCTGCCACGTCTTTTTCGACAATGTTCAGCTCCATCGGAGGCAGGAATTTTCCGTCTGGCAACTGAGGCAAACCCTCAATGGATCCGGAGATGCCGGCAAAGGTCTCTACATAATCGTACCATTTGGCCAGATCATCATAACGGATAGGCCAGTCGGCGCCGTGACCATCATTTTTGTTGCTCTCGAAGTCCCACGGACTCCAGCGATAGCTCTGGCGCCCCCACATGAGCGAGCGCCCGCCCACGTGAAAGCCCCTGTACCAGTCAAACCTTTTGATTTCTGTGTAAGGACAATCGAGATCGTCCACCCAGAAATCAGGCGCGAATTCACTGTACGGGTAATCGCGCTTCTGTACAGGGTGGCGCTCCTTCATGGCGTTGGTGATACGCCCCCGGTGCGGGAATTCCCATGTTTTGGTAGTGGCAGTGGGATAGTCTTTCACGTGTTCCACATTTCTGCCTCGTTCCAGAAGCAGTACTTTGAGTCCGCGTTCTGTGAGTTCTTTTGCTGCCCAGCCACCGGAAATACCGGAACCGACAACAATTGCATCGTATTTTTCAGCCATAGTAGTATAATGTGCTGTAATGGTGAATGAATGGATTTCTCAGATGTCGCAAATATCAATGGATGCAGCCAGTGATCCGAGCGGATCGCCTGAGCGGGGAATAAACTCCTGGGCTACATAACCCTTGTAACCGGTGTCTGCAATGGCCCGCATAATGGCAGGGTAGTACAATTCCTGCGTTTCATCAATCTCGTTGCGGCCGGGTACGCCCGCTGTGTGGTAATGTCCAAACCACTGATGGTGATCCCTGACAGTACGAATGATGTCGCCCTCGCTGATCTGCATGTGATAGATATCATAAAGTATCTTCACATTTTCCGAGCCGATTCTTTTGCAGAGTTCAATTGCCCAGGGTGTGTTGTCGGCCATGTAGTCTTTGTGGTCAACCTTCGAGTTGAATACCTCCAGCTGAAGAATAACTCCGTTTTTTTCTGCCAGACCGACAATTTTTTTCAGTCCGTCCACACAGTTCTTCAATCCGGTTTCATCATCCATGCCACGACGGTTTCCACTGAAGAAAATCAGGTTCTTGTAGCCAGCCTTTGCTACCAGCGGGATCATATCTGTATAGTTTTTAATCAGCTGAGCGTGGAATTTCGGGTCATTCCAGCCGTCCACCAGATTGATTTCGGCGCCATTGCACATGGACGAATCAAGTCCGTGCTTTTTCAGGATATCCCATTCTCCCGGACCAATGAGGTCAATGGCAGATATGCCTATTTGTTTGGCAAAAATACAAAGCTGATCGAGTGAAAGATCGCTGTAACACCAGCGACAGACAGCATGACGTATGTTGCCCTTGCGGACAACCGGCACATTTTTTTCGGTCATGGATAATCCGATTTCCGGATTGGCAGCAACGGCAGCAGCGCCTGCCAGAATAGTTTTGATTGCTCGACGGCGGGTGGTCATAAGCGTAAAGTTCGTTCAGAAATACAGCGGCAGTCTATTTGGCCAGGGCTTGCCTTGCGCGGTAATGCGAACTTTGGCGCAACAAATGAATGAATTTATTCTGAAATAGCGGAATCTTTTTTGGAATTCAGATAATGTATCGGTTGACGGTGCTAACTCAATGCCCAAACAAACTTTTATTCGCTTTTTACCTGTACCTTTGCAGTCCCTTACCTGAATAATGCTATGACAAATACAAAAGTGCCGGGAGGTAACAAATCAAACAAGGCCATGTCATCCGAATATCGCCAACAGGTGCTGGATGACTTCAGAATTTGCTGTCTGAGCCGGGAAGCGAGTATCGTAGCGCGCAAGGAGGTGCTCAACGGCCGCGCCAATTTTGGTATTATTGGCGACGGCAAAGAGGTGGCACAGGTGGCTATGGCCCGGGCCTGGAAGAAGGGTGATTTCCGTTCCGGTTACTATCGTGACCAGACACTCGTGCTCGCTCTTGGCCTGATGGATCTCGACCAGTTCTTCGGACAGCTTTATGGCGACCCCTACAATGATCCTTTCTCCGGAGGCCGTCAGATGAATTGCCACTTTGCAACGCCCTTTATCAATGACCTGGGCGAGTATCTCGATCTGAAAAACCGTTTCAATATCACGTCTGATATTGCACCCACCGGCGGACAAATGGCGCGTGGACTCGGTCTGGCATTTGCTTCAAAAAAATTCAGGGAAAACCCGTCGCTCTGTGCCAATCTGAGTGAAAATGGCAACGAGGTGGCTTTTGTTACTATTGGCGATGCCTCTACATCCGAGGGCGCGTTCTGGGAAACTGTCAATGCCGCCGGTGTTGTACAGGCACCCCTTGCAATCAGTGTATGGGACGACGGCTACGGGATTTCTGTACCCCAAAAGTATCAGACAAGTCGGGAAAGTATCAGCGAGGCGCTGTCCGGTTTCGCTGCCGAAAATGGCAGTGGTATCCGGATTTATACCGGCAAAGCATGGGATTACCCCGCCTTGTGCGAGTTGTACCAGTCCGGTATTGAAAAAATGCGCGAAGATCACCGACCCGCTCTTTTCCACATTCAGGAAGTGACGCAGCAGCTCGGGCACTCTACATCCGGCGATCACCGCCGCTATAAAAGTCCCGAACGTCTGGAGTTTGAGGAAAACTTCGACTGCAACCGACGCATGGCCGAATGGATGCTGGCAAGTGGAATCGCCACTCAGGAAGAAATTGAGCATATCAAGACGGAGGCTAAAAAGGAGGCCGCCGCCGCCGCCCTGCGCGCATACCGCCACTACCACGACAAGGTGAACGAAACCAGACAAACGGTTGACAGCCTGCTCGAAAAACTGGCGTCAGACTTCCCTGATGTCAGCGCAGTCAGGACGCTGAAAGCCGATCTCGGACAGAAGAAAGATCCGCTCAGGTATGATGTAATATCAGTTGCCCGCCGCGCACTCGCAGCACTTGGAAATCGCACAGGTGTTGCCAGAACGGCTCTGGAAGGCTTCATAAGCACTGAATTGAGGGAAGGTGACCGTATATACTCATCCAATCTCCTCAGTTCATCACCGCTGTCACCCATGAATGTGGCATCAGAACCTGCACGATATACCGACGAATCACCAGTCAAAGACGGTTTTGAAATCCTGAATGCCTGCTTCGACCATAACCTGAGCCGCGACCCGCGTCTGTTCTTCTTCGGTGAAGATGTGGGCTTTATTGGCGACGTAAATCAGGGCCTCCGGGGTATGCAACAGAAGTATGGTGAGGAAAGGGTGTTCGATACGGGTATTCGCGAATGGACTATCATGGGCCAGGCTATCGGTATGGCCATGCGCGGTCTCCGCCCGATTGCCGAAATTCAATATCTCGATTACCTCCTTTACGGACTTTCGCCACTTTCCGACGATCTCTGCACACTGAGATGGCGATCCAATAACGCACAGGCGGCTCCAGCTATCATACGCACACGCGGGCACAGGCTCGTGGGAGTGTGGCACAGCGGGTCGCCAATGGGTATGATGCTCGGCTCACTCCGGGGAATGCACATTTGTGTTCCCAGAAATATGACTCAGGCCGCTGGCATGTACAATACGCTTCTTCAGGGCGACGATCCGGCGATCGTTGTGGAGGTACTCAACGGCTATCGACTGAAGGAAAGACTCCCCGAAAATGTGGCAACTTTCAAGGTTCCACTCGGAATTCCGGAGCTGCTGAGAGAGGGCTCCGATATAACGATCGTTACATACGGTGCATCTGTGCAAATTGCCGAAGCAGCCGCAAGCCAACTGGCAGAAGCTGGCATATCAGCAGAATTGATTGATATCCAAACACTTTTGCCCTTTGACAATCACCACGTATGTGTGGAAAGTCTGAAGAAAACCAATCGTGTTCTGTTTCTCGATGAGGATTTTGAGGGCGGCGCTTCCGCCTTCATGATGCAACAGGTGCTGGAAGTTCAGGGTGGTTACCGCTGGCTGGATTCCCAACCGGCCACCCTATGTGCGAAACCCCACAGACCAGCTTATGGTCAGGACGGAGATTATTTCTCAAAACCACAGGTGGAGGATGTAGTCGAAAAGGTGACTGCCATTATGCGGGAGGCAGGATCTCTCTGATCAATTGCAGGTCTGTCTTCCGAATTTCATTGTTTTGTCCGACAAGTGCGGGTATGTTGATTTACTTTTTGACAATCACGACATTTGTGTTTGTTTGGAATGATTTTTGATGAGATTTTGAGATAATCATCCCGCCATTGGTTTGCCTGAATCCCTGAATCGTGCCCGCGCAAACGCGCAGTGCCTCTCTTTGTTGTTCATGGCACTGTCAGTATGTGAAAGGTGTGTTTCAGTATCATCTCTCTGATTGCAATCATAACCCATGGTCAGCCTCCCGCATCTGAATACTCCTTTTCCCGAAGGAGATAACCATCTCCCCTTTTTCCACTCGCTGTCGCATGGATCGGTTATCCGTTGTGAAATTATTTTCGGGTCACCGTCTATGGACTGCCGTGGTACTGGAATCTGCAAGATTATCAGTACCGAAGAACTGACAGATAATACCCGGGCGTGTACCCGATTCCCGGTCAGTGTTGCATTGAAACCGGATGAGAAAGGTTTGCTGTTTCTTTTCACCAAGGATCTGTTGTCAGACCCTTCCTTCAGCAGGCACTTTCAGAATGGTATGCTGACAATGAATGAGGCTTGTCCTGTACCGGAGTTTATTCGGTCGGGCCTGAAAACGGATATTCAGTACCTTTCACAGGGATGTTATCAGCTGCTCCGTGATGATGAGTACGTCTTCCTGCAGGTTGATACCGAAAGGGAAGTCGTCAAACCCGATTAAGACGCCGCCGATCAGAAATTCCAGATAACCGAGGCAGTGAAAAGAGGCGAGTTTCTAAGTTTGGTGAAATCACTATCATGCTGATTATCAGTGGCTACATTGCTGACTGACGTTGAACTCTCCATAACTTTCCTGTATCTTATATTACCTGTATTCACGGGTAATCTGATCCCTGCACCCCATTCCAAATGCCTGCCACTGAACCACGAGATACCTCCCGTTACATCGGTGACAAATCGTCTGGTGGCCGGATCAGCCAGTGTTTCGAGTGAGTTCAGCGCACTTTCATCGGGCTGAAGAATGAGTCCTCCTGTGTAGTTTAGCGGTGAAATAACACTCTTTATTGTAAGGGAACCGACAGCGCCAGTCTGCAGCCAGATTTTCCGGGTCAGTTTGTACTGAACCATAGCTGTTATCTCGGCGGCCAGCCATCTTTCTACCGGAACGGCAACTGACTGCCCAACCTGCGTGAACACATCCTGTTTTTGTACGGTATTTCCAAACAGATCACTGCTCTCAAAAGCATATTTGGTGGCCCCGAGGTAGTCCTGGTCTGAAAATGACAGAACCGGTCTGGCATCTTTATCAGGGAAACAGGTAGCGAGAGAAAGTCCACCTCGCAGGGCAAATCGCCTGCCCATGGAACGGGTGAAGATGAGTCCCAGGCTGGCTCCGTTCAGTGAACTGCCTGCAATAACGCCGGCGGTCACTCCGAATCTTCCTTTGGAATGTCTGGTTTCTTTACAATCAATGATACTTGTAACAGCAGGTTCAGCCGTTATTTTTCCGATGCCGCTGGATGTAATGCAGGATGATATCTGATCCAATGTCTGTATCATCTCAATACTGTACGGGGAACTATTGGCCGGAACTGGCATCACCATGTTGTCCGCACAAATGATCTGCGATTTGATTACATCTGCCTCGCCATTTTGATCTGTACCGTGATTACTGGTGGCCATGGCCGCTTCTGTTTCGTTTAATGAAGGGATTCGTTCCTGACCCGCCCGTAAAACACCTGAATCGTTTCTTTCAACTGGTCCCGCACTTTGAGGTATATCTGTGCTGTTCAAGCGCAGACTGCCTGCACCAGCAACAGGAGCAGCCGGTTGAAAATCCTGACGAACAGATGCCACTGGAGCAGGCGCCACCGGTTGTTGAAGAACGGGTTCATTCTTCTGTTGATTGGGAGGTACTGATAATCTCCTGAATGAAACGACACCGGCGACAGAAGCTGCCAGCAGCCACCACCACAGGAGAGGGCGCCTTTTGTTATCCCGTGGCATCTCAACATCCAGCATGGAGCGTATGGATTTCCACCCTTTGTCCACCGATGATTCCCTGATTTCCTTGTTCATAACTGATTGTTTGTGAGTGGCATACTGGTATGAAATTATGAGATCAGTTCGTTTCTCAACCGTCCGTCTGGCGTGAGTATTTCGCGTAACTTCTGTTTTGCTGTACTCAGATGCCATTTCGAAGTGCCCTCACTGATTTGAAGTGTCTCGGCAATTTCAGCATGACTGAATCCTTCGATAGCATACAGGCGGAACACTTCCCCGGAAGCAGGAGGCAATGTTTTTACAGCCGCCAGAATATCTGCTTCAAAACAGGCGTCGGCACCGGTAGCCGGAACGTGGGTTTCGGTATGTTCATCGAGTACCAGAAAATGAAGGTACCGGGCGTTTTCCCGAAAATAGTCAGCCATGCTGTTATACACTAATCTTCTTACCCATCCCTCCAGACTGCCCTTGTTTTCGTACAGATGAATTTTTTTGAAAACACGCATCATGCCGTTATTCACAATCCCGATCGCGGTATCCTCATCAGATGCATATCTTTTGCACATACGCATCATTTCAGGAAAAAAACGTCTGTAGAGTGCCTCCTGGGCTCTCCGGTCATTCGAAACGCATCCGCGCACGAGTTCCTCATCAGTGTATTTGTTCTTCCTGAAAAGCATCTGATCACAGCAGCAGGCCTACTCCAAGTTCAAAACGTTTGTACAGATAGGTATTGACACCGTAAAAACTGCTCAGCCACGAACTTGTCCAGGCCTGGGTCATTCGCTGTAAACGGATACCACCATGTACTGTGAAAATATTGCCAATGCGATAGCCAATTTGTCCCTGAAACAGGAAGCCACCCTTCCATTCGCTGTTATTTCCGTCGAAAAATACAGCCCGGTTATGCCTGGGCATCCAGCTGTAACCCGCACCCACTGTGTAAAACGGCGTGATGTTCTTCTTCAGGAGGTAACCGCGTATTTCTCCGAACATCGGGTAGCTTGCGGGTACATACGAACCTGGATTGAACTGCTCCATCCCTGCACCCGCTCCCAGACCAATCAATCTGTTCAGCATGATACCCGAACTGTGCTGCAGTCCAACGCCAGTTGCTGATGCCCCCGGAAGAAATGCCCCGCGGGTAGCATGATACCACCCTGTTTCATTAAATGAATAGGGCGCCGCAGATATTCGCATTCTGCGGGGATCATCCTTGCAGCGTTGTTTTACTTTGTTAATCCCGGTAGCCGGAATATGCATTACAACACCACTCCCGGTTGTCATGACAAGTTCTCCCGACAAATCATAGGATGTTATTTTGCCTTTAAGCAGCGAACCATCCTTCAGAAAAACGTTGTCCTGACAGTCAACTGTCTGAGCATGGGTTATACCCTGCCACGTCAGGAAAGCCAGGAAAAGAAAATAATGTTTCATAACTGATGTAAAGTTGTGGCGGAGGCG
This sequence comes from Bacteroidota bacterium, assembly GCA_039804245.1. Classification (GTDB taxonomy): domain Bacteria; phylum Bacteroidota; class Bacteroidia; order Chitinophagales; family Saprospiraceae; genus M3007. The sequence goes on along the minus strand of JBDLWO010000039.1, from coordinate 23,687 downwards.
CGGCAATCGCGCGCCTCCGCCGGAAGGGTGTTCAGTTTTCTACAGGAATAAGGCTCAGTTGAACCGGATTGGACGGATCTGTCACGTCGAACTGGTAAAATCCGTTATCGCCGATCAGCAAAAGGTGCGTATCGGAAAAGGCAATTACATCGTAACTCGCAAAACTGTTCAGATGCGAAACCTGCTGCAGGTTTACCGGGTCGTTCCGATCGAATATTTTCAGTCCGTCATCGCAGAGAAAAAGATGTTCACTGGTGATAGCAAGCCCCTTGGGACTGGTCATCGGGAATGTCTTGAGCAAAGTGGCAACAGGCAGATTTTTTACATCTATCACGTCCATCTGATTCAGGGTGCCATTGCAGGTGGTACCGCTGTGAATGGTCACATAGGCGTGTTCGTCGTCGCAAACTACCGGATCGCAGCCGGTTGCATGGTTAAATACAGCCTGCAGAGTGGGGTGAGAAGGGTTCGAATTGTCAAATATGAACACGCCTGTCTGTGAACCTATGAAAAGTTTATCCTTCCACGGGAAGATGGTCTCTGCATTCCAGCCTAACCAGGTGGAGTCGGTGCGTGCCGGACAGTTCGGGTTCGACAGCGACCACGAACGGAGCATGAAATTGTCCACAGTGTACAGGTATTCATCCGCGATACCGAAACGGGCAAATGAACCGGCAATACCAACTCCGGCAGGCAGAGAAGTCTGGTCACCGCCGGCTGTATTGTTCTTGATACCTCCGCCGGCTAGATCGTTCTGAACAAACACCACATCGCCTTCTGTAAACCAGCCGCTGTTCCAGCGATTGTCGCCGCAATTGATTTTTTCGGTTACCTGAGTTTCGTTATAACCAATAATGAGTCCGCGCTGCAAATCAAATCCGAACAGAGGGAATACATTCTCTGCGCGACAAACTATCTGCGGATTCTGAAAATCGGAGATATCAATTGTCAGCAGGTCTGTGTATTGATCTGCATACAGGTAATTACCGCGAATAATCAGATCCACATTGCCGGGAATATTCCAGAAATTGACCTGTGCCGGATTGGCGGGGTCGGAATTGTCAATAACGTGAATGCCCTCCTGAAACTCATTGATAAACATATAATTGCCCAGAGAGAAAATTTTACCGGGTTTTTTCAGCGGACGGCCTGCCTCATTTGTCACCGGTTTTCTGATTTCTGAAAATGGGAGATAGATCGGATCAAAGCGAATGTAGGTTTGCTCGGTGGTACACTCATCCCTCAGACAAGCTGAAAACAAAATGGTGAGCGCAAGCAGCGGAAGTAAAAAAAGAGAAATGCGTTTCATGATGTAAAGATTGAGAGTCTGTTCGAAATATGCTGCCACAGACGAATACAAATACCGTTGGAAAATGGCAAACATGACTTTGGGTTAAATCCGGCGGCACCATGCCGTTTGTGGACTATCTGATAGACGGTAAAGGCATCCAAAAGGTTGGGCTGTTGGAAAATTAAGTTCAGCAACTCTTCCTTAATAACTACTTTCGCCCCATAAATGTACGATATGGATACTGATTTCCTCCTCCTGATGGCAGGCTTTCTTGCGATCTTACTGGTTATCCTGCTTCTCAAAAAGCAGGGAGATCAGGCTCCTTCTTCAGGTGGACTTGTCTCCAGAGACCTGCTGGATGCGCTGCAGGCACAAATGGATACCATGAAGGGTGAATTGTCTGTCAAAGAGGATGAACTTCGCAAAACACTTGCACTGCTCGCGGCGCGCGATCAGAATATCATCCATTTGCAGCAAACTATGACCACGCTCAAATCGGAAACCGAACAGCTGCAGCAGCGCTTTCAAACCGAGTTTGAAAATGTGGCCAACCGTCTGCTGGAAGAAAAATCGCTCCGTTTTACAGAACAGAACGCCCGCAATCTGCAGGGTATTCTCTTGCCGCTCCGCGATAAAATCAGGGAACTGGAGGAAAATCTTGACCGCAAGTTTTCGGAGGAAACCCGCGAAAAAACATCGCTGAGGGAAGAACTCAAGCAATTGCAACTGCTGAACTCACAGCTCAGCTCGGAGGCGCACAATCTTGTAACGGCACTCAAGGGTCAAAGCAAAACACAGGGCGACTGGGGTGAAATTCAACTGGAAACCATTCTGGAAAAGTCAGGACTGCAGAAAGGCGTGCACTTCGAATCGCAGGCGAGTATGCGCGATGAGTCCGGCAATATGAAACGCCCCGATTTTGTTATTCACCTCCCCGATAACAAGCATCTCATAGTTGATTCAAAGGTCTCGCTCAGCGCTTTCGAGCAGTATTTTAACAGTACGGAGCCTCAATCGAGAGACAGGTATCTGGCTGACCATATCAGAAGTCTCAGAAAGCATATTGCCGATCTGAGCGGCACCAATTATCAGCTGCTGGGGGCTGTGAACTCTCCGGATTATCTGATTTTGTTTGTTCCGCTCGATGGCGCCCTTACTGCTGCCCTGCAGGCAGATCCAAGGCTGTACTCCGAGGCACTCGAGAGAAATATTGTGCTCGTCAGTACCAGTACGCTGCTCGCCACGCTCAGGATGGTGGCGTATCTGTGGCGTCAGGACAAACAGACCCGGTCTGTGCAGGAAATTGCACGCCAGAGCGGTATGCTGTACGACAAGTTTGTTGCGTTCGTTGAAGATCTGAGAAAGGTGGGGGCACAACTCGACAGTGCAAAGGGCACCTGGAATGAGGCAATGAACAAACTGACCGATGCCACCCGTCCGGGTGACACACTCATCGGAAAGGCCAATAAAATCCGTGATCTCGGGGCCAAAACTACCAAAACACTGCCACCCGAACTGACGGAAGATTAATTTTCAGACGGCCGTTAAACCATCTGTGTATTTGTCAGTCAGATATATAGTTTGGCAGGATTTTCAGCCTTGAAACTCGAGCTGTTTGAGCTGAGGCGAATAATTCCGGCGCAGACTACAAGTGTAACACCACCAGGGAATGCCTGAAAAAACGATTACAGACGAACGATTGCTGGAGTTGCTGGCTTCCGATTTTACCTTTGAACAGGGATTCGGACTCCTTGTGGCTGCCTACAAACAAAAGTTGTACTGGCATATCCGCCGGATAGTGCTCACGCACGAAGATACCGATGATGCGCTGCAGAACACTTTTGTGAAAATATATAAGGGAATAGCCCACTTCGAGGGGAACTCGAAGTTGTACACCTGGATGTACAGAATTGCCACAAATGAGGCGCTCAGCCTGATTCAGCAGCGAAACAGGAGCCTGACTGGCACGCTGGAAGGTAATGGCTCAGTAGCGCTGCTGAAAGCGGATCCCTGGTTTGAAGGCGATGAAACCCAATTGCTGCTGCTGAATGCCATTGCAGGGCTGCCCGAGAAGCAGCGACTGGTTTTTAACCTCAGATACTATGATGAAATGCCATATGAGGAAATATCGGAACTCCTGGGAACTTCTGTGGGCGCTCTGAAGGCATCTTTCCATCACGCAGTGAAAAAAATTGAACATTCAATCCGGACAGGACAATAATATGAAATCAAATCTCGATCAGGAACTGGAATTGTTGTCGCCAATGCTGAAAAAATACAGGGATGAAGACGATGGTCTGAAGACTCCCGGGGATTATTTCACTGGCTTTGACGAAAAGTTGGCCGAGCGGCTCGCGAAACCGGGCGTGCGACGTCATTCCCTTCAGGAACTGAATAAACCTGTAAAACGCCGTTTTTGGCCCGGTATCCTGGGCCTGGCTGCTTCCGTCGCACTGATCGTCTGCGCCATTGTGTATTTCAACCAAAATACTGCACCGGCCGAACTGGTAAATTCCGAACTGACTCCTGAAGATATTGAGTCATATCTGATGGAAAATGCCGACGACTTCGAGCCCGAACAACTGGCTGTGATTTCGGAAGTCCCCACTCATTCCGGGCAGTCGCCTGTGACTGCCCCCGCAACTGAAATACCTGAAAAAGAGGAAATTCCCGCCGAGGTCGTGGAAAAACTCATGGAAGAAATGACAGATGCCGAACTGGCAGACCTGCTTTGAATGATGAAACTGTATAATCAATAAATCACCATGAAAAAAACAATGTTACTGACTGCTCTTGCATGGGCTATCGTGGGTTTCGCGTACGCACAACCGGATCCGGGCCACAAGGAAGAGAAAATCGCAGCTTTCAGAGCTGAAGTATTCACGCGTGTTCTGCATCTGAGTCCCGAGGAGGCTCAGGGATTCTGGCCGGTTTACAACGAATTCCTCGGACAAAGAGAGAATATCCTGCAATCTGCACGACCTGGTAAACAGGAGGATCAAATGACCGATGCGGAAGTGGAAGAGCAAATCAAAAGGCACTTCGAGAAAAAACAGCGTGAACTCGATCTGGAAAAGGAGTTGTACCAAAAGCTTAGAAAGGTACTGCCCGTGCGAAAAATTGTCAAATTGCCGGCAGCCGAGCGCGAATTCCGCGAGGCACTGGTGAAAAGACTGCAGGAAAACAGGGACAAAAAGAGAGGCAGATAAATAACGTATTCCAGGCGTTGTATCAATTCCCCTTTTATTCTCTTTCACATCGTGTATCAACTTTATTGTCTAACTTTGATTTGTCAATATGGTTGATACACGATATTCATGGAAAAATCGCCTAAAATAGCTATAATCGGAGCCGGAAGGGTAGCCTGGCACCTCGGAAGACGCCTCAAGGGCAAGGGTATTCCCGTCGCCCAGGTCATCAGCCGTACCGAAAGCCGGACCAGGGATCTTGCGACTTCCACAGGCGCTGCCTGGTCAATCAGTTTAGCCGATATTGATCCCCATACCGACTGGATTCTGCTCGCTGTGAAAGACGATGCCATCGCTGAAGTAGCATCGCAACTCGGGGCCTTCGCTCCCGAATCGCTCGTCACACACACTTCAGGAGGAACATCCAGCAGTGTTCTCGCCCCTTTTTTTGACAGAAGAGGCGTTTTCTATCCGCTTCAGTCGTTCTCCTTTGAGCATACTCCCGTATGGTCAAGGATACCATTCTGCGTTGATGCAACATCCGCCGAAGACCTCCTCTTTTTGAAAAAAACAGCCAAGCGAATTGGGAATCTGGTATATCACGTTAATGATGAACAGCGGGCCAGACTGCACGTAGCGGCCGTTTTTGCCAATAATTTTACCAATCACTGCTTTGCTATCGCCGAGAAAATTCTCGATGACCAGGAGCTCCCCTTCGAAATGCTGCACCCGCTGATGGAAGAAACGGTGGCAAAGGCATTGCATGAATCACCCGCCCGGATGCAGACAGGGCCGGCAGCCAGGGGCGATGTGGAAACTATGCGAAGACACCTGAAACTGCTTGACGAATATCCTGATCTGCAAAAAATGTACAAATTGTTTTCAAGCAATATCTCTGGAATGGAAGACTGGTAGATTTATTCCAAATAATTTTAACTTTCTTTGTCAATCTGAAATTTCAGACTGTAGTGTTAGCTTTGCGTCTCCTACCAGTTTTTTTTAATTGGGCGCCTGCATCACCACTACACGACGCCTCAATTTACTAATAATGGCAAACGCACGCCTGACAGCAATCGGAATGGCAGTCCCGCAAAAAGCGGTCCCCAATTCATGGTTTGAAACCTTTCTGGAAACATCTGATGAGTGGATTCTGTCCAGAACAGGTATAAAAACCCGTTATCACGCAGCAGAAAATGAGTTCACCAGCGATCTTTGTGTGCGGGCCGCACAGGATTTGTCTGAAAGATCCGGCAAGGATCTCTCCGATGTGGACATGATTCTTGTCTCAACAGTGACTCCTGATCAGCCTATGCCCAGCATGGCATGCCGCGTTCAGCATCGCCTTGATATCAAAAAGGCAGGCGCTCTCGACCTTTACGCCGCTTGTGCCGGTTTTTCATACGGTATTGTGATGGCAAAGGGGCTCATCGCCGGTGGCATGCACAAAAAAATACTCGTTTTCGGAGCTGAAACGCTATCCCGTGTGACAGATTTTACCGACCGGACCTCCTGTGTGCTGTTCGGCGACGGAGCCGGAGCAGTACTCATCGAAGCCGATGAAACAGGAAATGTCGGACAATGCATCACAGGCGCCAGTGGCGATGGTGGTGCAGATCTGTATATTTCCGGTTTTGCACACGAAATTGATGGCCATGAACTCAAAATGAACCGCTGTATCGTGCAGAATGGCAGAAAGGTGTTCAAATGGGCTGTAACGACTGTAGCCGCAGAAATGAAAAATCTCGCAGCCATGAATAATCTGACCCTCGATCAGATTGACTGGTTTGTTCCACACAGCGCCAACCTGCGCATCATTGAGGCTATTTGCAACGAATCAGGCTTCCCTTCCAGCAAGGTGCTGGAAAGTGTGGTTGATTTCGGAAATACTTCCTCCGCCTCCATTCCCATCGCGCTTTATCAGGGTATTATGAATGGGAAAGTGAAAAAAGGGGATAAAATCATGTTGATCGGCTTCGGCGGCGGTCTTGCCTATGCAGGAACCATCATTGAATGGTAATTTTTACGACCTTTGGGCCTTTCATTTCAATGACTATATGCCCGACAAAGATTTAAGCCACATTCTGACGCACCTGGGAGAGGATCGCAGTCAGTACTTCAATGCCATCGCGCCTCCGGTTATACAGACCAGCAATTTTGCCTTCGATAACCTGAAACAGTTTCGTGAAGCGTTCTCGGACGAACTGCATCACCATGTCTATTCCAGAGGCAATAACCCGACGGTTCAGATTCTCCGCGAAAAGCTCGCAGCCCTCGAGGGTACTGAAGATGCGCTGGTGTTTTCCAGTGGCGCAGCAGCAATTTCTGCAGCCGTCATTGCCAATGTAAAGGCAGGTGAACACGTTGTTTGTCAGCAGGCTCCTTACTCCTGGACAAATGCGCTCCTGAAAAAATTCCTGAGCCGCTTCGGTGTGGAGCATACTTTCGTTGACGCAACAGACACCGATCAGATCAGAGCCGCCATCAGGCCCAATACAAAAATCCTGTTTCTGGAAAGTCCCAACACAATGACTTTCGATATACAGGACTTGCGTGCGTGCGCAGACATCGCGCGCGAGTACGGGCTCGTTACCATGATAGACAACTCTTACAGCTCTCCGATTTTCCAGAATCCGGCAGATTTTGGAATTGATATAGTGCTGCACTCGGGTACCAAGTATATCAACGGTCACTCGGATGTGGTGGCGGGTGTGCTCTGTGCAAGTCGTGATATGGTAAAAAAAATCTTCGAGTCGGAGCTGATGACACTCGGGAATATGCTCGCCCCGCACGATGCAGCCCTCGTGTTGCGCGGACTCCGTACACTGCCCCTTCGGGTGAAACAAAGTGATGAAAGTGCCCGTTTTCTTGTTCAAAAACTGGAAAACCACCCCAAAGTAGAACGAATCTGGCATCCATTCCATCACAGTTTTCCTCAACGGGAGCTGGCCATGAAACAGATGCGCGGCTGCGGCGGACTCTTCTCGGTTCAGTTCAGGACCGACAGTATGGAAAAAATGGAAGCATTCATACACAGTATTACCCGATTCCTGATGGCGGTGAGCTGGGGTGGCCACGAGTCGCTGATGATTCCAACGATCGGTTTCTATAACATTCCGGGCAGGGAAAACCCGCCCATGCCCTGGACCTTTGTACGTTTCTACATCGGCCTGGAACAGCCTCAGTGGCTCTGGGAAGATCTGGAAAAGGCAATGGAACAGTTGTAATGCCTATTCTGGCGTATATTTGCAGTTTTATCAACTATAATGCGCTTTTGGCTTAAAGATTTTGAGCACAATATCAGTCCGGCTACCTGGGAAGCCGCAGACTTGCTGTGCCAATCGGGCAGCGTGCGGAATCTCCGCGAAATTGAACCACATTTCTGGGTGGCAAGCGTAAATACAGGCGACGGTAACTACGAAACGGAGGTGATTATCACTACACACCGGATCAAGGCGTATGCCTGCGAGTGCTTTACACCCGGGCGCAAGCTCATGTGCGCGCACGTGGCAGCCACACTGCTCAAATTGCGTCAGTTTCTCGAACAGCGCGCCGAAGAAAAACGCGCCAGAGCGGAAGCAGCCAGAAGCAATGAAATAAGCAGACTTACGGTACAATCTGTACTGGAGCATGCAAGCCATGAGGCGCTGGAAGATTTCGTCCGGGATTATGCCCGCCGCGACCGCGATTTTGGTCTCGCTCTGAAAACATGGTTTGCAGGTGCTGTTACCGAATCCGAAAATCCGTTTCTCCTGGTCCTCGATTCGGTCATTCCGAAGTCAATGCCCGCCAAAGGTTACAGAGATCCCGATTTCAGAAGAATAAGAAAAGCGCTGGATGGCCTGGAAGTACAACTGGAGAAGTATAAAAACGACAATGATTTTAGAAGTACATTCCTGACAGCCTCTGCAATTTTACAGCGTATTTTGCCATTACAGGCGAAAATGGAGGGTAACCGGCAGGAAGCACTGGCTTACTTTACGCGAACAGCATTGAATCAGATGATTCTGCTGTGTACACCCCGTCTTTCCCCGGAACTGCGTGACGGTATCTGGGAAATCATTTTCGGGCTGGGAGAGAGCGGAATGTTGCCACCAGATCTCATGCGACCGGCACTCCGATTCCTGAGCGACAAAATCACATTTTCAGCGAGGCAGGAAGAAATCCGGGATCATTTTGATCAGACGCCATTCCCCGCACACCCATTTCTGCTGCACCTCTTCCTTGTTTCTCTGTCGCTGCAAGAAAAAATTTCTTCAGTTATAAGGGTCCTCGAAGATTACAGGAGCATACCTGAAAGAATCAGACTCGCCATCCTGGAGTTGTACTACCTCGAACAGTGGGAAACTACCCTTCAAACTGGCCGTCACTTTTTGAATACCAATCTTTTTGAAGGAAGATTCCGACAGGAAGTTGAAGATATTTTACTGATCATAACCGAAAAAACGGGCCAGAACGAAATACGTGTTCAGTTGCTTACCGACAGATTTTTGCAGTCGGGCAGAACAGATGTCTATTACAAGTTAAGGGACGCAGCCGGTGCTGACTGGAGTGCCCTCCGGCCGGAACTGGTCAGGATTCTGGGTGAAAAAGGTTCAGGACATCAGCTGGCCTTCCTGCTCGCCGCAGAGGGACAACTGGACGAGCTGGCTCTGTTGATCGAAAAAGAGGACTCGATACCTTTTCTGCAACGGTATGAGCAATATTACTTTGAAATCAACCCCGAATTTGTTGTAAAACAGTACTTGCGGCTTTTGAGCAGCTACCTGGAAGACCATTTCGGAACGCCCGCAGCCATATATGTACGGCAGCAACTCGCCGAACTGTGGCAAAAGGGCAAATCAGAACTGGCAGTAATTGTAGCTGGAAAATTAGTCTCAGCATTCTCCGACCGCCTGTACCTGGCTGAAGAGCTGAAGGACATGCAACCGGGCAGAAAACGAAAATTTATAGTGCCATGAAGGTCGAACTCTGGGCCATCGGAAAAACCAGTGAGAAATATCTCGAAACTGGTATTGCTGTTTTTGAGAAACGACTCGGGCATTATCTGCCTTTCAGCTTGCTGGAAATACCTGACGTGAAAAAACAGAAAGACAGTGTGATACTGAGGCAGGAGGAAGGACAAAGAATACTGGGCAAATTGTCCGGTGATGATTGTCTGATTCTGCTCGATGAGCGCGGAAAACAGTTCACTTCAACAGAATTTGCCGGATGGATAGAGCGAAAACTGGCAGGACACGGAAAAAAAATGATCTTTCTCATCGGTGGTGCGTACGGGTTTTCTCCCGACATTTACGCCCGGGCCAATGATAAAATTTCACTTTCCAGTATGACCTTCAGTCACCAGATGATCAGGCTTTTTTTTGTGGAGCAGCTGTACAGAGCCATGACAATCCTTAAAAATGAACCATATCACAACGAATAAATCATGTACACTACCTGGATCATCATTGGAGTGACCGTACTCATATCATTGCTGGCATTCAACAATTACGACCTCTTTCTGCGTCTGAAGCACTGGCCCTGGCAGGAGCGTCGCAGCGGAGAATATTACCGATGGGTAACCGGCGGATTCCTGCATGCCAATCAGATGCATCTGTTATTCAACATGATTTCGCTCTATTTCTTTGGCGGAATAGTTGAGGGCTGGTTTTTCGACCATTTCGGACAGGGAGGCGCAACGATGTATGTGCTGTTCTACCTGGCTTCAACGGCGGCTGCATCCTCGGCAACCTACTTCAAATTCAGAAACAGTTCGTCTTTTGCCAGTGTGGGGGCCTCCGGAGCTGTGGCAGCTGTTATCTTCGCCTCCATTCTGCTACATCCAATGGGTGATATTTATTTCATTTTTATACCCATTCCGATCAAATCATTTATTTTTGGGGCGTTATATCTTTGGTACAGCGCGTATGAGGCCAAACAGGCGCGCGATAACATTGATCACACCGCACACTACTTCGGTGCGCTCTTTGGTTTCTTCTTTCCCATTATTCTTCAACCCTCTTTACTGCCCCGATTTATTACTCAGGTATTGGATTGGGTACAAAATTTCTGACTTCAATATGTCAATCCTCGACTCAAACGAAAATGTACGTCCCAATAACCCGATTTGGGATACCGTAATACGTTTCGGTGGCTATAATGGTCTGGTAGCTATTGCGCTTTCCATGGCGTTTTACCTGCTCGGTGTGGACAGTTTTTCCATATCCGGTATGTTGATCGCCTCTCTATTGCCGCTTGCTGCCAATATAGTATTTGCGGTCCTGTCCATAAAGTATCAGCGCGATCGGGTGGATGGAGGGTACATCAAGTATAGCAAAGCTTTTTCAGTGGGGCTACTGGTTATACTGATTGGTTCAGTGGTGTCAGGCATCTGGAATTACCTTCTTGTAACAGTTATTGATCCGGGTTATATTGACACCATGAAGGAGAACTTTGCCAACAGTTCATTCAGTGGCAGTATTCCTCCGGAAGCCATGGAGGAGGCCATGAAGGGTTTTGACAAAATCGGCGACCTGTCACAAAGCCTTTTGACCGGGCTCGGCAGTGGTATGTTCTGGGGAGTCATCGTTGGACTGATCGCGGCTGCGGCCCTTAAAAAAGAGCATTAAACCTATGTGGAACAATCCTGGTATACGGTTCGGACTTTTGGGCGGCTTCTCCGTAGTGGCCCTTTACACCCTTGTCTATACTGTTGACAAGAGTTCATATCATCATACAGGCCTGTATTATGGCAGTCTGATTGTTTACGCCTGGTTTATGTTTCTGGCATCGAGAAGCGATATCAGTGTGAATGGCTCTGCGCGTGACTTCAGGGAACTGGTCAGAATACCCTTCATCACATTTCTGATTATCAACCTGTGTTTCTGGTTATTCGATTACGGGCTCCATCTGTACGACAACTCTCTGACGGCGATGGAGTTACAGGCTGCGCTGTCCAGATTAAAGGCTGATCTGGAGGGTGGAGTAGGGGATCCGCAGCAGGCCAATTCCATTCGTGACCAGATCATTGGAATTGAGAACAGCCTGTCACATCCAGCCCGTCAGCCTCTGGGCCCTGTCGTGACACAGATGTTTATTGGTGCATTGGGTGGATTTGCCTTGTCTGCCGGTATCGTTACCTTTGTAAGAAACAGACTGTGATTCTTCACATGCGAAACAACCCCGAAAAACAGAAAAGAGAGCGATTCAGGCTGCGAATATGGGGATTGTCCCGTATCCTGAGATGGGTATTTCTGGTCATTTCAGTCTGGTGGCTGTTCAGAAATACCCATTCCGATATTCCTGCCGAGCAGCTGAATGCCGTTTATGCCGGTCCGGATTCCAGATTTGTAGAGGTTTACGGAATGATGGCTCACTGCAGAATAACCGGAAACGGAGAGCCTGTCGTATTGTTGCACGATGCACAGAGTTCACTCCATACCTGGGACGGGTGGACAGACACCCTCAGCTCCCGCTACAAAATTATCAGTGTTGACCTGCCCGGATTCGGCCTCACGGGCCCGCACCCGCGCGGGAGCTACAGCGCATTCATGTACGCGGAGTTTCTCGACAGCCTGACCCAAAAACTTGGACTGGACAGGTTCCATCTGATCGGAAACGGACTGGGAGCCCAGATAGCCTGGCAATTCGCATCGGAAAAACCACAGCGTGTGAACAAGCTGATTCTGATGAATGCGCCGGGGTTTGAGGAAAAAACCAGCACACTGATGGACTATTTTTCGAGTACACCGGTAATCAACAGGGTTTTATGGAGAATAACCCCGGAATCGGGTATCAGAATTTTTCTGGAACGTGTTTATGCTGACGATGCACTCGTCACAGATTCACTGGTGAACAGACACCTCCGGATGCTCCTGAGACCGGGAAACAGGAAAGCCTACACAGACCGGGCATCTGTAAAGGATAACAGGCCGCCGGTTGAAGCCTTTATCAGGGAAATCAAGGCGCCCACTCTGATAGTATGGGGTGCAGAGGACGCCATGATTTCACCGGAACGTGCCTACCAGTTTCATCAGAAAATACCCGGTTCGGCACTGAGGATATACCCCAATACAGGGCACTGGCCTCAGGAAGAAAATCCTGAACGGACTGTATCCGAGGCCAGAGCCTTTTTGGAAGGCAGATTTTGATTAGTCCTCATCTTCCGCACCTTCTGTAGGATTCCTCTCCCACATCAGATATGATTTGAGGAACTCATCCAGATCACCGTTCAGTACCGCATCCGGGTTATGCACTTTGTAGCCGGATCTGAGATCTTTCACCCAGCGATCGTCGAGCACATAGGAACGAATCTGACTTCCCCACTCAATTTTGCTTTTGCCGGCCTCGATTTTCTCCTTTTCAGCCTGTCGCTTGCGGAGTTCGAGTTCATAAAGACGACTTTTGAGCAGGTTCATGGCAATTTCCCGGTTTCTGTGCTGACTTCTGTCAACCTGACATTCAGCAACGATCCCTGTCGGAATGTGAGTAACACGTACAGCTGATTCGGTCCTGTTCACGTGCTGGCCACCAGCACCCGAGGCGCGGAAAACGTCCCACCTGATATCATCAGGGCTCACCACGATCTCTATTTCGTCGTTTTCAATCAGTGGATAAACGAAAGCGGAAGCGAAAGAGGTCTGTCTTTTACCCTGTGCGTTGAACGGGCTGACGCGAACGAGGCGGTGAACACCGTTCTCGCCTTTAAGCCATCCGTAGGCGTAATCGCCTCTGATTTCAAGACTGGCTGATTTGATACCGGCGGCATCACCATCCTGTTCGGAGAGAACCACCACTTTGTAGCCGGCTTTTTCTGCCCACATCCTGTACATACGCAGCAGCATGGATGCCCAGTCGCAGGCTTCAGTTCCTCCGGCGCCTGCATTGATATTCAGCACCGCATTCATTTCATCCTCTTTCTGGTTCATGGTACTTCTGAACTCGGCATCTTCAAGAAGTGAAGCAGTTTTATTGTACTGGGCGTCCACTTCTTCGTCGGAGGCCATGCCCTCCTTCTGAAACTCAAACATTCCTTCAGTGTCATCAACCTCCCTGGCGAGCGCAGCATAGTCGTCGAGCCATCGCTTGTTGATACCGATTTTGCGCTGAATAGATTCGGCGCGTTTGGGGTCACTCCAGAAATCCGGATCGAAAGTCTGGCTGGTGAGGTCTTCTACCTCTCTTGTCCGGTTATCGACGTCAAAGATACCTCCTTAAGACGGCGAGACGGTCTTTCAACTCCTTGAGTTGTTCGATGGTCATGCTTTAAAGATTTTAAAACAGTGAAATAATCAGAGAATTTCAACGTAAAATATAATATCGGAGCCTGCTGGTATTTTACCACCGGCGGCCTCCTCATTTCCATAGGCCAGTTTATTGGGGATAAACAGGTAAGCACGCGATCCGCGGTTCATCAACAACACAGCTTCATCGAGGCCGGCATTTACCTGACCAACGCCTGCAGGGAATGCAAGCGGGTGTCTTTTTTCAAAGGAATTGTCGAACATGGTGCCATCCGGAAGATATCCGTAATAGTGCAACTGTACCGGTCGCCCTTTGGAAACTGCAGGACCGCTTCCTTTTTCCTGTACGAGCATCTTTAGTCCGGAAGGAAGCGTCCGGATCCTGTCGTTGAGCAGTCCGGATTTGAATTCGCGGATTTTATTTTCCACATCAGTTTTCAGACGGGCAGCACGCTGGGCAAAAGCCTGATCGGCAAGTGCTTTGTCGGCAGAAGTAATAATCTGAGCCATAGCGATTTCGAAACGCAGCTCTTTGGCTTTTTCCGCACCTTTGGGGAGGTAGCTGCGCATATTATCGTCAATCGGCTGGTAAATAGTGGCACTGTCGCCCACAGCCATCAGCAGCGATGCATCCATAATAGGTGGTACGTGCGGCATATCCACGTCGGGGGCAGGAATGTCGTACTTGTAGGTGCCACCGAGATTTTTTCTGGAGCTGCTCAGCAGGGAGTCGCCTGCAAAAATATTCACATAAGCCTTGATCGTTTCCCCTCTCTGGGCTTTTGGGCCACCAGTATTGATATGGTGAAAGAAACGGTAGCCGTGTTCCGTAGTAATTCCGGCGGTTTGCGCCGTTGCCACAGAGCAGCAGCACGAAATCAAAGACAGGTAGATGAATCTCATAAGATGAAACAAATTTATGTCAGAGAAAACGGAAAACAGGTACGGTGCAGTATAGAACAGAAACGCGGAGATACCCGTGAGTATCCCCGCGTTTCTGAAATGAACAGTCCGGGAATTACTCCTCCATGCTCAGGTAGAACACCAGGTCCGTTTTGGCAGGTATTGGTCCGGCGCCCTGCTCTCCGTATCCGAGGTTGTAGGGGATGAACAGAATAGCCTTGCCGCCGCGATTGAGAAGTTTCATGCCTTCATTGAAGCCTTCGACTAGTGAACCCACCGTGAAAGGAATGGCGTTTCCGCGATCGTAGGAGTTGTCGAACATGTCACCGGTAGTTTTGAGTACACCGTAATAGTGCGTAGGTACTTTGTCGCCATCCTTGATCGGAGCGCCTGTGCCTTTCTCAACAATAACGTACTCAAGACCGGAGGCTGTTTTCTCCAGTTTGGCGCCCAGTTTTTTGGACTTGTAGTCGGCGAGTGTGGTTTTGACCAGTTCGGCCACTTCAACACCCTTGGCTTTTTGAGCTTCGATCTTCTGCTGTTGCTCGGCCTGACGGGCAGCGATCTTCTCATCGGTGAGTACGTCAACGACTTTTACCTCGAAGCGAACATTCTTCACGTCACCGAAGTCATTTTTGATACTGCGCGCCATGATACTGTCAACAGGCTGGAGTACAGTAGCGCTGTCGCCGTTGGCCAGGTAGAGCAGTGCGTCGAAAACAGCCGGAACACGGTTTTTCATCATGCTGGAATCGGGCATGGTGAACTCACGCGGACCGCCGTTATCACGAACAGTTGACTGTACGAGGGAGTCGTTCAGCCAGGTGTTTACATTAATAAGAACAGTTTGACCATAAGTGATTTTTGGTCCTGTATTTTTGGTGTGGTTGATAACCGTGTTACCATTGGCGGTTTTAAATTCTCCGCCGTTCTGGCATGCGGTGTAACTCAGCGAGAAGGCCAGAATGGCCAGTACAAAAAGATTGCGCATCACTTTTTGATAATGAAAGTTGAAAGTTACTTGACTGTTGAAAGATAACTGCATGTTGGAATTCCGGATATTATTCTTCGGGATGAAGATTTTTTTTACGCTAAAAAGCGCTGATTTGATCCTTGTATTGGGGTAAAATGGATTTGAATTTTTCGATGGTGTCCTTCAGGCTGCTGTGCGAGAATGCACCTGATGCGTTTTTGTGTCCGCCACCGTTGAAATGTTTCTTGCATATTTCCTGCACATCCAGATCGCCTTTTGATCGGAGACTCAGCTTGACGACCGTGGGCTGGTTGTGTATGAAAGCGGCAAGCCTGACGTCGCGGATACTGAGCAGGTAGTTGACAATTCCTTCCGTATCACCCCGCTGGATACCAAAAATTTCGTAGTCCTTCTTGGTAAGCCAGATCAGTCCTGTTTTGAATTCGGGCCAGTATTCCATGCGATTGGCCAGACAATGACCAAGCAGCCGGAGATGCCTCTCCTCGTTGGAGTTGAAAATCATATCCTGTACGCCGGTATCGTCGAGTCCACGCTCGATAAGATCTGCTGTGATCCGGAAAATTGCAGGGTTTGTAGCATGCCTGAAAGAACCTGTGTCGGTAACGATACCGGTGTAAATACACTTCCCTATCACGGGATTTATTCTTACACGGTCGCCCATGGCATCAATAAACCGGTAGATCAGTTCGCAGGTGCTGCTTGCATCCGGTTCCGAGAACATATAATCAGCCACCGGATCGGGGTACAGGTGGTGGTCAATCATCACCCGCTGACCTGGCAGATCCCGCACAAACTCGCCCATCTTGTCAATCCGGCCCAGCGAATTGAAATCGAGAAAGAAGAAAAGATTTTTTTGTTTGATGACGTCTTTACACTCATCGGTGTGGATATCCCAGATCATCACATCTGTGGCGCCGGGAATTACCTCGAACTCTTTCGGATACTCTGAAGGGAAAAGTACGTGCACGGTATGGCCATAGGACTCCAGATAGAACCTCATGGCGAGTGCGCTGCCTATAGCGTCTCCGTCCGGATTCCGGTGAGAGAAAATAGCGACATTCTGAGGTACCCGGATTAATTGCCGGAGTGCTGAAGGTATTTCCATGGTAAATCGGTGCAAAAGTACGTTGTTCAAATAGAATTAATGTGGTTGCAGGAGATTATTTTCAATCCGGACTTGTTTTAAACGACTTTTAAAATAAAATCTTGTTTTACCTTTGCGCGTTCTTTTAAAAAAACACATTTTTACATCCGCTATGGCAGGTAACCGCACATTTACGATGATCAAGCCCGACGCAGTGCGCGCAGGCAACATTGGCAATATTCTTCAGCAGATCAACGAGGCAGGTTTTCGCATCGTTGCCATGAAGCTGACCAAACTGAGCCTGGAGAAGGCCGGTGAATTTTATGATGTTCACAGGGAACGTCCTTTCTACGGCGAGCTTTGCGATTTCATGAGCAGCGGTCCGATAGTCGCTGCCATCCTTGAGAAGGATAATGCAGTGGAAGATTTCCGCAAGCTCATCGGCGCTACCAACCCGGCCAACGCCGAGCCCGGAACTATCCGCGCCAAATACGCTACCAGCGTGGGCGAAAACGCAGTGCATGGTTCTGACAGCGACGAGAATGCGGCCATCGAGGGCGCATTCCACTTCGGAGGTGTTGAAATGTTCTGACAAGGATATTCCCTTTTTATCGGCGCGGAGCGGCAGGTTGAACTATCACTGCAGCTCCGCGTTTTTATTTGATTATGGCTGCCAAATGGCTCATTGTAGTGGGTGGCGCAACAGCCACAGGCAAAACAGCGCTTGCTATCGAACTGGCAAAGGCGTACAGTACCTCTGTGGTTTCTGCCGACAGCAGACAGGTATTTGCCGAGTTGACTATTGGTGCGGCGAAGGCTACTGCTGAAGAACTGGCAACAGTACCTCACTACCTGATCAATCACTTGTCGGTAAGTCAGGACTACAGTGTCGGCGACTATGAACGCGATGCATTGATGGCGCTGGATACTGTTTTCTCAAAGCGTGACGTCGCCATTCTGGCTGGCGGCTCCGGCCTGTATATCAAAGCCGTGTGTGACGGGCTCGATTCTTTTCCCGAAGTTTCGGAAGAAGTAAGGCAGTTTGTTGCAAATGGTGAGAAATCCGGCGGACTTTCGTGGCTTCAGGCCAAACTGGAAGAAGCTGACCCCGTATACTTCGCCGAAGTTGACCGGAATAACCCCGCCCGCCTGCGCAGGGCACTGGAAATTTGCCTGCAAACCCGGATGCCATATTCTTCTTTCCGCACGGGCACGCGCGCGAGCAGACCTTTCAATATCGTTTATATTTTGCTGGATATGCCCAGAACAGAGCTGTATCTCCGAATTAACGAGCGGGTTGATCGGATGATTGCCGACGGGCTGGAAGAGGAGGTGCGGTCGGTACTGCCTTATCGCGACAAACCTGCACTGCGAACCGTTGGGTATGAAGAATTTTTCGATTATTTCGACGGTAAACTGACCTTTGAGGAGACGGTTGACAAAATCAGGCAACACAGCCGGAACTATGCCAAAAGGCAGGTCACCTGGTTCAGGAAATATGGAAACTGGAGGACGTTCAGTCCGGGCGATCTGGAGGGCGTATTGAGATATATAACAGAAGCGACAGGTATAAAAACGACATGAGCCGCACTGATAACAGGGCGGCTCATGTTATAATCGCTTGCGCGCAAACTATCCTTTTGCTGCGTCCAGAACGGCTTTGAAAGTAGCCGGATTGTTCAGGGCGAGGTCAGCCAGCGCTTTGCGGTTGAGACCGATGCCTTTCTGGTTGAGCATGTGGATGAAGTTGCTGTACTTTACGCCATGTGCGCGTGTTGCGGCGTTGATACGGGCAATCCACAGGCGGCGGTAAACGCGTTTTTTGAATTTACGGTCGCGGAAGGCATACTGCCAGCCCTTTTCAAGGGTATTTTTGGCAACAGTGTAGACCTTTGAGCGGGCGCCAAAGTAACCTCTGGCGGCGAGCATGATTCTTTTCCGGCGGGCGCGACTGGCCGGGTTGTTGGTAGCTCTTGGCATTGCAAGTTTTTTTAGTGCAGTACCGGGGCATCAAGCACTTTTTCCGGTACTCTCGTTAAAAAATGTGGTTTTCAGCAACTACTGCATCAGATAGCCAGCAGACGCTCGATACGAGCGTGATCCGCCTGGTCAACGATAACAGAGTTACCGAGGTGGCGCTTGGCTTTTTTAGTCTTGGTAGTTGCGATGTGACGCAACCTTGCGTGGCTGCGCTTTACTTTTCCCGTGCCAGTCACCTTGAAACGCTTCTTGGCGCTGGAGTGGGTCTTCATTTTAGGCATGATAAAACAAATTTTTTCAAACGGAGCGCAAAGATAGTTTCAGCTGTTGGATTTACAAAGGAAAACTCTAAAAATAATCGTTTGCGGGTAATAGAATGAAAAAGCCCGTTCGGTTTGATCCGAACGGGCCGGGATTTATAGTATGTGTTGATTGATGTCCAATCAGTCGGTCTTCTTTTTGGCAGCCGATTTTTTCGGTGTCATGATGACCATCATACGCTTTCCTTCGAGTTTGGGTAATTGCTCAGCTACGCCATACTCTTCGAGTTCTTTCATGAAACGGAGCAGAAGCAGCTCACCACGTTCTTTGAAAACAATGGCACGGCCGCGGAACTGCACATAAGCCTTTACTTTATTGCCTTCATTGAGGAAGGTTTTGGCATGGCGCAGTTTGAATTCAAAGTCGTGTTCACCTGTTTCCGGTCCGAAGCGAATCTCCTTGAGATCCACTTTAACCTGATTGGCCTTGAGTTCTTTTTCGCGCTTTTTCTTCTGGTAGAGGAATTTGTTGTAGTCAACTATACGAACTACCGGGGGTACTGCATTCGGTGTGATTTCAACCAGGTCGAGGCCCGCTTCATCGGCCCATTTCAATAATTTGGGGGTGGCATAAACACCGCTTTCAACGGTTTCGCCAACGGCTGCACTTACCTCGTCCAGATTATCTCCGACGAGACGTACTTCGGTGGCGCGTATGAAATTATTGATATTGTGCTCGGGAGGTCGTGGGCCCCGGTTCATGGGGCGGGGGCCGCCGCCGCCGGGACGAGGGGAACTCGGACGGTTACCGGCAGGAGATGGACGGGAAGGTTTAAATGCCAAGTATTTATTTGAGTTTGGTAAAAAAATAGAAGCCTTGCGCAGACTCCTGCGTTCGGGACACAAAAATAGGATATAAATACTATCTCTTGTCAAGTATTCGCAAAAAAAATTAAAAGCAAGCCTGTACCTTTGTCAGAGATGCCTTTCTACGCTGATATTATTCTCCCGCTTGCGCTGCCCAAACGCACCTACACGTATGCTGTACCCGATTCAGTTGCCGATATTGTCAGGCCGGGAATCAGGGTGGAGGTACAGTTCGGGCGAAACAAAGTTTACAGCGGGCTGGTGGAAAAAATCCACGAAAACAAGCCGGATTATGCTGTAAAACCCATTATTTCTGTTCTGGATGAAATTTCCATGGTCTCGTTGCGTCAGCTGGAACTGTGGGACTGGATGGCGCAGTATTACTGTTCTTCACTGGGTGAAGTGATGTCGGCTGCGCTCCCGGGGCGGCTCAAACTGAGCAGTGAAACCAGGATTGTCCGAAATGATAATTTTGGCGATAATTTTTCCGATTTCGATGATGAAGAGTATCTGATTGCAGAGGCGCTGCTGATTCAGAAAGAAATCAGTGTGGATGATGCCCGTAAAATTCTCAATAAAAAAACAGTTTTTCAGGTTATTCAGCGGCTTCTGAACCGGGGTGTGCTTTATCTGCGTGAAGACCTCCAGGAAAAATATCAGTCCAGAAAGGTGACCGGGGTTCGAATGGGCCCCCGACTGCGCGGACAGGAGAGCCTGATGCGCGAGGTGTTTGAGGAGTTGCAGTCCAGAGACAGGCAACTGGAAATTATGATGGCATTTCTGGTACTGGAAAAAAGCCGCCCGTTTGTCAGGAAACGCGAACTGCTCGACAGGGCTGAAGCAACGGATTCTACGCTGCGAACCCTGGTAAAGAAGGGTATCCTGGAATTTTATGACCAGGAGGTGAGTCGCCTGGGTGGTTTTGGAAGCGAAGTCGCAGAGGCTGATGCACTGACCTCACAGCAGGAACAGGCACTGGCTGAAATTGACAGTCATTTCGACAATAAAAACGTTGTTTTACTGTCCGGTGTTACCGGAAGCGGCAAAACGCGTGTTTATGTGGAGTTGATTCAGCGGGCCGTCAGAGAAGGAGGGCAGGCGTTGTATCTGCTTCCTGAAATTGCCCTCACAACCCAGATTATCAGTCGCCTGCAAAAGGTATTCGGAGATGACGTCATTGTTTATCACTCCAAAATCAACAGTCAGGAACGTGTGGAGGTCTGGAAGGCTGCACAAGCCGGCAAATCGGTTATTCTGGCAGCCCGAAGCGGTCTGTTCCTGCCTTTCAGGAATCTGAAACTGATCGTTGTGGATGAGGAGCATGATCCCTCTTTCAAACAGTACGATCCGGCCCCTCGATACCACGCACGCGATGCAGCAGTTTATCTGGCAGGACTGTATGGAGCCAAAACGCTGCTGGGCACAGCAACACCTTCACTTGAAACGTGGCATAATGTGCTGTCTGGAAAATATGGTCTGGTGGAGATGAAAGAGCGATTCAGCGGAGTGGAAATGCCTGATATATCTGTGGTGGATCTGCGGGAGCAGTTGAAAACGCGTCAAATGCAGAGTATTTTCTCCAAACCGCTGCTTGAAAAGCTCACGCAAACCATCGCAAACGGTGAACAGGCCATTCTGTTTCAGAACCGTCGCGGGTACGCGCCTGTACTCAAATGTGAGGTGTGCGACTGGAATGCCATGTGTCGGCATTGCGATGTCAGTCTCACTTATCATAAACTTACCAACCGGCTGCGGTGTCACTACTGCGGATATACAGACAATCCGGCTGTGGTTTGCCCGGCATGCGGATCCGGCAAACTTTCGCTCAAGGGTTTCGGGACTGAAAAAATTGAGGATGAACTCCGTATTTTTCTCCCCGATGCCCGTATTGCACGCATGGACATGGATACCGCCGGTGCGCGGTCGGGGCTCGTCGCTCTGCTCAATGATTTTGAAGAAAGAAGGATTGATATATTGGTGGGCACCCAAATGGTGACCAAGGGACTCGATTTCGAAAATGTGGGCTTCGTAGGTGTTCTGGCAGCTGATTCACTCACGCGTTTCCCCGATTTCAGGGCGGGGGAGCGCGCCTTCCAGTTACTGACACAGGTTGCCGGCAGGGCAGGCCGAAAAAAGAAACGCGGACAGGTGCTGATTCAGGCATACGATCCCGGCCATCCGGTCATTACAGAGGTTCTCAAACACGACTTTGATACTTTTGTAAAAAGAGAACTGGCAGAAAGACAGGAGTTTCATTATCCGCCCTACTACCGACTGATTCACCTGGAGCTCAGGCACAAGGATCCGCAAACGGTGAATGCGGCCGCCGCCTGGTTCGCTGCCGCACTGCGTGAGAAACTCGGAGAACGGGTACTCGGGCCTGTAATACCCAATATTGCCCGGGTAAGAGGTGCTTTTGGACAGGATATTATGCTGAAACTCGAAAAAAAAGCAGATATACTGAATGGAAGCAAGCAGCTGATCAGGCAAATCACCGAGCTGATGAACGGTAAACCGGGATTTTCGCAGGTGATCGTTTCGGTTGATGTGGATCCGATGGGGTAGGGAGTAACTATTTTTATAGATTTGCAGCAGAATTCAAATCAGAAAAAAATGGCAAAAAAGAAGCAGGCCACCCCGGCTCCCGCAACAGCAGCCGGAGCAACTGGCCCCTCCCCCTGGTCTTTTATATGGGCGCCGGCGCTTGTGGCACTCATTGCATATATACTCTATGCTCCCGCCTCGGGAAACAGCTTTCTGGACTGGGACGATCAGATGTATGTCACGGAAAACCCGATGCTGTTGTTGAAGGACAAGCCGGGAGCCCCTTCTGTGTGGACCACACCCATTGCCCTGAACTATCATCCGCTCACCATGAAAACGATTGAGTGGGATGCCGGAAGGGGAGGCATGAAGTCGAATGGGACCTTCGTACCAGGGCCATTTGTATCCACCAATATTATGTTGCACACACTGAACAGCGTTCTGGTCTTTTTCCTCGCGTGGCTGCTGACCGGCCGGAATATGTTTGCGTCGCTGTTTTCGGGGCTGCTCTTTGCTGTTCACCCGATGCACGTGGAATCGGTACTATGGATTTCGGAGCGAAAAGACGTATTGTATGCCTTTTTCTTCCTGCTTTCGCTGCTTTCCTGGCTTCATTTTACCCAAACCAGAAAACCGGTCTGGTACATGGCTGCCTTCGTGCTGTTTGTGCTTTCATGTTTGTCAAAAGCCATGGCAGTCTCGCTGGTGCCGGTACTTTTCCTGCTCGACTGGTGGAATGGCCGTTCGATGCGTTCAGCTGGTGTCTGGCTGGAAAAACTGCCATTTGTTGCTGCAGCGGTTTTATTTGGTCTGATGGCCATGGATGTACAGGCCGGCGGTAATTTTCACGGCTGGCTGTCAAATGTGGAGGGCGCCAAGGATGCGATTGCCAGCACCTTCAGTCTGGCGCAGCGGGCTCAATTTGCCGGATATGGCATGATGCAATACCTCCTCAAATTCTTTGCACCGTTCGGATTGTCGCCGTTTTATCCGTATCCCGACCAGTCGCTGCTCGGGGCAGGGCTCCCGGCTTCCTTTTCTGTTTATTCGGCGCTGTTTGCGGCTGTTGCAGGCGTGGCAGTGTGGAGCATGAAGAAGACAAAACTGGGCCTCTGGTCATTTGCATTTTACTTCTTTACAGTCATACTGGTTTCACAAATTATATCGGTGGGTGTTGTTGTCATGGCAGACAGATATACCTACGTACCTTACATAGGACTGGGAATCGGACTGACGTACGGACTATGGCAGCTGGCTTCACGCAGCGCAGGTGCGCGTACAGCTGCGTGGGCAGGCATGACGCTTTTTTGCGTGTTCCTGGCAGTGCGTACAGCCAGTCAGCGTGGTATCTGGAA
>JBDLWO010000038.1:0-6034 GCA_039804245.1 Bacteroidota bacterium | reverse complement strand
CCAGGTTGTTAGTCAGCCAAATTATAACTATGACAAGACGGCAGCTGTTATCAAAGGGGATCTTGTGCTTGACGTTGGGCGTGTTGCATCAGGCGGTAGTCTTACATATTCTGACGCCCGCACCAAAAATATTATGGGACAAAGCAACTCGCGCAGTGACCTGAATATCCTTAACAACCTTCGTATTACAGATTATCAGATGGTTGACCGTGTCGAAGACAGTAACAATTACAAAAAGGTAATTGCACAAGAAGTGGAAGAGGTATTCCCCCAGGCTGTAAAAACCATGCGTCATATAATCCCGAACGTATATGAACGTGCTGCCGATTTTCAGTATTCCGGGGGCATGCTGACTGTCACCACCAGTAAAGCGCATGATTTTACTGCCGGAGATGAAATTGATCTGATTACAACGGAGGAACGCTTGTCTCAAATCAGGGTTATTTCCGTGAAAGACGCTCATACGTTTACGGTAGCTGCCGAAAAGGCGCCGGAAAATGTGTTTGTTTATGGCAAGTATGTGGACGATTTCAAATCGGTTGATTATGATGCCCTGTCCATGCTCAATATCTCGGCCACTCAGGAAATGTATCGCCAGCTTCAGCAGCTGCAACAGGAGAATGCGGCGCTGCGCGCTGCCAATGGGAACTTTGAAAATCGCCTGGGCAAACTGGAAGCCATGTTGAATAGCGGAGCCCCCGGTATCGGAGCGTCCGAAAAACGCTGATTTTCTCTTTTCAGGTTTTCTGTTCACCAATTTTCCGCATTTCGCTTATGAAACATATTATACGTAGCCTCAGCCTGCTTTTGGCGTGGGTAGTGGCGCAACAGGTGCTGGCACAGGGACAAACAAACGCTGCCTGCCGGAACCTGTCCTCGCAGGAGTACTACACCGGCGACCTGTTTCTCAATCTCGGCAGTACCTCCAACGCTATCAACAGTTCCTCCCGCATGAATATAACAGTGGGGCAGCCGATAACCGGAGAGGCAATCAGTCAGGCGCGAATCGCTGCCTTCGGTTTCTGGTCGCGGCTGCTGATCGCACCGGCCACTCCAACTGTCAGGGCGTCGGAGGGCGACCTGCCCGACCGGATCAATGTATTCTGGTTGCCGGATCCGCTCAGCCCCGAGGCATCCGGCGGGTTCAACATCTACCGCGACGGTGTGCTGCTGACTACCGTTGACTCGGATATTCGCTCTTTTGTGGATTTCAATGTCATCGCCGGACAATTCTATACTTACAGTGTTTCGGGTAAAAACCAGTTTGGTGAAGGCGCCAGAGGTTCCGCCCTCGGCTTCCTGAACCCGAACGGCGTGGTAACCGGTCAGGTGAAATCCAACAGCAATAATCCGGTACCCGGAGTCATTGTCACGTTGTCGCCCACCATCGGAGCTTCTGCATCTTTCGACGGCACGGGCAAGATTTTTGCCGAATACAGTTCCGTCTTCCCAACAAGTCAGTTTACGCTTTCCTGCTGGGTGAAAATTGAGGATGGCAACAACAACACTGCCATTTTCGACTTCGGCAGCCATATCAATAAAAACTGGTGGCTGCACACATTGCCTTCATCGGGTGGCAAGGGGGTGCGTTTCGGTATGGCAAAACCGGGTGGAGGAACAACTACCCTGCAATACGTTTTCCCGACAGCCACGGCCGACGACTGGCATAATGTGGCAGTAACATTCAGTGGAACTGCCGTTTTGCTTTACGTGGACGGTGAGCTGATTGAAACGGCTGTAACCGGTTTTTCGGCCGGGAATTCCCTGCTTTTTCTTGGTCAGAAAACTAACGGAACCGGCAGTTTCACTGGCGCCCTTGACGAACTTCGGTTTTACAACCGCCAGCTTTCACAGACGGAGATACAGATGTTTCTGAACCGGACCGTGGCGCCCAACACGCCCGGACTGGTGAGCTACTGGAAATTTGACGAAGGGGTGGGTACCAAATCATTCAATCTCACCGCCAACAAGGAGGTGATGTACTTCTGCGGCGCCAGCTGGTCGGCAGACAAGCCCGACGTGCTGAACGCGGGCATGACAGATGAAAGCGGGTTCTATGAAATACCCGGTATCAACTACAAGGCCGGCAACACGTTCGTGGCAAAAGCCTCCAAAAATTTCTACTTCAACCAGTCGCTGGAGTTCAATTCGGTCAACCAGCAGTATGCCAATCTCACCGATTTTGACCTCGCCGACAGTGCCACGGTGGAGATAACGGTCAAAGCTTTTGATTTTTCCGGCAACCAGTGTATCCTGTCCAAACAGAATGGCAGTACCACTCATTTCAACCTGTGTCTGAATGCCGGCAACGTCATTCTTGAAATGGGAAGCAGCCAGTATAATTTCGGGGCATTGACCATGGGGTACCATCGCCTGTCGTTTGTGATTGACAAGCCTGCCGGCAGCTCCTCTGCCACTGTCCGGATGTACCGGAATGGCAGT
Organism: Bacteroidota bacterium; assembly: GCA_039804245.1. Lineage (GTDB taxonomy): Bacteria > Bacteroidota > Bacteroidia > Chitinophagales > Saprospiraceae > M3007. The sequence continues at coordinate 3,592 of JBDLWO010000038.1, read as the reverse complement.
CTGGTGGGGTCAAACACCTTCAGTGGCGTGGCCTCCGATTTTTCGGGTGGAACACCCTGGACGCTTGGCGCCCGCCGCAGCGGCAGTTCGCGGGTCAATTTTTTCTCCGGACTGATAGACGATGTTGTATTTTACAGCAGTCTGGTTTCGCTGCCCGACCTTCAGCTGGCGGCATCGGTGGGTACCGATCTGAGACGCAGCGACCTGATGAACTATTTCCCGCTCAACGAAGGAAGCGGCGACAAACTGAAGGATTACGGTTTCTCGCTTACGGGTAATGGTACTTCTTTCGGCGCCACTTACAGCACTGTAGTTGCCATTGCGGAAGAAGAACCACATATTTTTACTCCCTCAAGCCGTCTGGTGACGCTTAACCCGTCAAACACCAGCGTGGATCAGGTGGACTTCACCGACCAGAGCACCATTCCTGTGAGCGGTTATGTGCGTTTTGAAAACACCGACTGTTTCCAGAAAAAAGTGGAAATCCTTGTGAATGGCAAGTCGAATATTCCACAGATATTCACCGATGAAGACGGCAAATTTTCAGTGGATTTCGAACCGGGCGTAAGTGTAATGCTGACTCCCAAATTTGAAGAGCATGTTTTCTTTCCTGCATTCTGGGAACTGAGCGCGCTTTCAACCCCTGTGGCAGGCATCCTCTTCCGGAATCAGACAAAACGGATCATTGCCGGTCAGCTGGCGGGCAATGAAACCTGCCGGAAGTCCATTATCCCGAACGGATCTGTTGTCAAGGTCAAGGTAGCTACCCTGAACGGTTGTTATGAAAAAGTGCTTCAGCTGGAAAACCCGAACGGCAAGTTCAAGTTTGATGGTTTGCCGCCTGATTCACTCACGGTATCAGTAGTGGAACATTCCAATCCGGTGATATATAATTACTTCCAGAACAAAGGGGGATACACGCTGGATTTGAAAATGGACAATGACACGGTTGACTTCATTTATCTGGCGCCGCCGGAAGTGGAGTTGTCTCCTCTGACGATGAACGCCTGCGGACAGCCCATGCTGAATCCGGTGAGTCCCGAGCAGGTCATTGTCAAAGTATATGAAAGCTACGATGGCGGTGTTTGCTACCTGGATACAGCCAAACTGACCATCAACAACGAAATTGCCGATCTGTCTCAGTTCGACACGCTGATGACTGAAGGACAATTCAAATACAATTTCAAGGCTGGCGAGCCCAATATCGTAAGTCCGTATCAGAAGTCACTTCAGGTTACTGCGGAGGCACACAATGAATTCGCCACCGAAACAGTAAGTACAGTGGTGCTTGGACGACGACCGCGGCAATCCACTTTTGCTTCCACCTCTCCGTCTATCCCCACACTCATCCTGCGGGATCCTCCCGGCGATGCAAGTACTGCCTTCATAGAAAAAGGGGAAACAACATGTCAGTCCTGGTCATATTCGGCTGCTTCCGGCGACAACCTGGATGCCGAGGTGTCACTTTCTCTCGGGGCTGATCTGACTACCAGTGTTGGTCTGGGTGCCGAGGTGGAGCTCGAAATCGAAGCTACTGCAGATTTCATCCTGTCCACCTCTACCAGCTACACCAGCCTGACCACCAACGAGTCGGAAACCTGTATCACCACCAATCAGGTTATTTCAACCGGCGACAATGACCTGATTGTGGGTAGCCGGATGGGTGGCGACGTATATATGGGTGGTGCTATCAACTATATTTTCGGTATCACAGATGAACTGCTCTGGGATACTTTTGCCTGCGCCTATTACCTCGACAAGGGGTTGTATGTATTCCCCGACGGTTTTGCCACCACATTTATCTATTCAGAATACCAGATCAGAAATGTGGTCATTCCGAACCTGATCACAATTGGCGACCAGAAAAGCGCCGATCGCTGGCAGGAGATTATCGATATGAATGAAAAGTTGAAAAACGAGGCGATTTTTTCCAAAAATCTGTCCTTCGATGCCGGTATCATTTACGAGGAATCCGAGACCACCGAGGTGACCAAATCCATTACCAATGAATGGCAGGTCGAATTCAGCTCGGCTTTCATCCAGGAATACGGCCTCACGGTTAATGGCGTGGGCATTGGTGGTGGTATCACCATGGGTGTTACCACTTCACAGAGTGGAAGCACCACCAACACGGAAACCACATCACGAACGGTAGGTTTTTCGCTCTCTGACGATGATATCGGTGACAACTTTACGGTCAATGTCAAAAAGGACAAAGTATATGGTACCCCTGTGTTCGATCTGGTGAGTGGTCAGTCGCAGTGTCCGCACGAGCCCAACACGCAGCCGCGCGAGGGCGTTTCATTTTCTGCCGACAAGCAGGTGGCAGTGAATATACCGATGAATGATGTGGCGGTATTCAAGCTGTTCCTGGGTAACATCAGTCAGTCGGAAGAAACCAGATTTTACACACTGGAAGGCCTCCAGGAGAATAACCCTGATGGCGCCATTATCCGTTTCAACGGACAGGCCTCGCTGAACGTGGGTGTTCCTTTCGGAGAGAGCGTAGAGGTGACTATGACGGTGGCCCGCGGCCCGGTGGCATTTACTTACCAGGATCTGCGCGTGGGCTATTTCTCTGATTGTGAAGTGGAACGCGCCGATGCACTGGGTATTGATCCGGATAACGAATTTTACAGGGAGCTCGAATTTGATGTTTATTTCCTCGAACCCTGCAGTATGGTGGAAACATCTTTCCCGCTGCAGGACTGGGTACTGCTGCCCGCCAGTGGAGATATTCTGAATGTCACTGTGGCGGAATATGACATCAGTGACTCCGATCTTGAACTGATGCGCGTGCAGTACCGCCGCTCGCAGGGCGACGGCGCCTGGATCAATATCGCCGAAATTCAAAAGGCTGACCTCGGACCGGTATTCACTATCGTTCCATGGAATACGCAGGGACTGCAGGATGGTCTGTATGAAATCCGTACGGTTTCCCAGTGTTTTGGCGCCCAAAACCCGGGTATATCCAAAGTCGTTAAAGGTAAAATCGAACGCACACCTCCCGAAATTCTCGGCACCCCCGAACCTGCCGACGGGGTACTGAGCGCCGGCGACGAAATCAGTATCCGGTTCAATGAACCCATCCGCTGCGATCAGCTCATTCAGGCCGATTTCTTCAGTAATAACAACATAGGTCTGTATAATGCTGAAACAGACGCACTGGTGGATGCGGTCATTACCTGTCAGGGCGACAAGATTGTGATCGTGCCCAATGTACCCAATCGTTTCATCGAGAATACGGTGCTGCGCGTCGAGGTGGACAATATCCCGGATCTGGCTGGTAATAATTTCATCCATACCTCCTGGGAATTCTTCGTGGATCGCAACCCGATGCGCTGGAGCGGCGGCAACGTGAAAGCCAATAAATATCCCGAAAATGTGGTGTCGGTTACCCGTCAGCTGGTGAACACCGGCGGTCAGGCCCTGTCTTACGAACTCTCGGGTATTCCCGACTGGGTCAGTGTTGGCCCGCTGAACGGTATTGTTGCACCGGGCGCCTATGAGGATATCAGCTTTGTGTTCGATAACAGCCTCAGCTTTGGCATATACTCGGATACTATTTTCGCCATTACGCCGCTGGGTAATG
>JBDLWO010000037.1:0-2813 GCA_039804245.1 Bacteroidota bacterium | reverse complement strand
TATTTGCTGATTCGCATTCTGACCATAGGAAACAGGCACGAGTTCTTCCCAGTACATTTCGCTCAGGTCGGCCTTCCATACACTCAGGCGGAAAGTATTGCGCTGTACCCTGACGGCAAGTACCGATGTTTTGAATTGCCAGTACTCCGGACTGGAATCGTCGGCCTCAATCGCCACCGGCCCGGCTGGAGCCGGCTGTTCCAGCAGCAAACCACCCGTGGGATCGGAGTAAACACCCGTGGGCGCCAGCCGGAGCCGAAACAGATCGGGACGATAAAACTGCAGTTTCACCCTGGAAACACCGAGGGAGAACTCTATGTCATTGCCGGCGATCTGATATCCCTGTGCTGCTCCGAGGGAAATCTGTTGCTTGCCCGAAATAGCCGTCAGCGTGTCGTTTCCGGCATATTGTTCTCCGGCCAGGCTTGTCCATATCCTGAATGAATGAATATCCGATCCGCTCAGGTCGCGGGGCGGAAATCGCACGTCAAAAACGCTATTGGGGGCAATAGGCTGTGCAGAGGCTGGTACAGTTGCCGTCACGGGTGCGCCACCGTCGAGGACGTACGTCACGTCGAAATTCTCCGAAATCGGGACCGAACCCACGTTGGCCAGCCTGACATTGACCGAATCATACGATGAGAAGGCCGTCACAAAACGCGCCGGCTTCATCAGAGCCGTCACTTCTGCATCTTTGGAAAATACCGGCTGCCAGGAAGCCCCCTTGATATTTCCTGTCAGCCCGCCCTTCACGTCCATGGTCACGTCCCCGGAACCTTCATCCAGCGGGAAATAGTGCTTCAGGGATGCGTAAAAAGGATGGGAAGCAGTAATGGCGGTATTCATATACTGGGCGATAACCGGCGCGCCGAGCGCTGCGCCCCATATCCGCACCTCGTCCACTTTGGCCAGCAGAGCCCCCGCTCCGAACAGATCCACGCCAATTTTGCCCATAGGCATATTGATGGAGCCATTGATAACACCTTTCTGCACCCCATTGATGTACAGCGTCATGGTGGTTCCGTTGTTCACCACCGCCAGATGCTGCCAGGCGCCTACTGGTACAGAGTAATTGTACTGCCAGTCGGCTACCCCACCCTTCGTGATACCCACTTTCCCGCTGTTGATATATTGCTCGAGCCGGATACCGGAAGTGCCGTCGGTACCCGTCATCAGGTGCGAGTAAGGCTGTACGCCGCTGCGCTGCACCCAACACTCGAACGTCCAGGGCGGAGCAAAGTCAACGCCGCCGGCAATTTCAACATAATCGTTGTATCCGTCGAAAGAGAGGCGCGACTGAGCCGGAAGCGCTGCCGTTATCAGCAGAAAAAAGAAGGGTATCAGGCGGAAAACAGTATTCATAGGTGCTGTTGGCAAAAAACATGAAACAAAGGGGCAATATTCGCAAAAAACTGCGAATTCCCGTTCATTTGAAATTTATGCCCGGATATTTCTCTCAAAAGGCACCAGCAAGCCCCCTTGCAAGTATCCGGTTACAGTAAGGCTGTATGAACCTTTTATAGCGTTGAACAAAAAAACCGCACTACAACGAGTGTAATGCGGTTTCAGAAAATATTATCGGAGTGCCGGTTAACAACCGGTCAGGCACGTGTACAAGGGCAGAACATACCACATAACACAATATTATTGAACTGTCACATGCGACGGAACTGCCTGCAAACGATACTCCTCCTTGAAACCGGTCAGATGTACCCGAATGTTTTTTTCAACAGATCCTGTACTCAAAAAGTCCTTGATCAGTTGCAACACATCGTAATCAATGTAAAAAGTATCCGATGCATCTATCTCTACCCGACCTCCCTCGGGAAGCTGGCTGAGCGTCTGTTTGATGGCTGCCTTGTTCAGGAACGAAACCTCCTGGGCAAGCTTGATTGTAATGGTTTCTCCGCCGTGATACTCCTCCTTCTTGAAGAAATAGGCCAGCTTCAGGTTGGCACGCAGAATATAAAACACACTGACAACCAGTCCGATGGCAACTCCCTTGAGCAAATCGGTGAATACTACAGCCAGCACGGTACTCAAAAACGGTACAAACTGGTAGCGGCCGTTATGCCACATATGTTTGAACACCTTCGGACTGGCCAGCTTGAAACCTATCATCAGCAATACGGCAGCCAGACTGGCCAGTGGTATCTTGTTCAATAATGTCGGGATACTCAAAACTGCAATCAATAAAAATATTCCATGCGCTATGGTTGCAACTTTGGTTCGCCCTCCGGAGTTGATATTCGCGGATGTACGCACAATAACGGAAGTCATGGGCAATCCTCCGATCAACCCGCTGAGCATGTTGCCGGCGCCCTGTGCAAATAATTCCGTGTTGGTATTGGTATATCGCTTCAGCGGATCCAGCTTGTCAGATGCTTCCACGCACAAGAGTGTTTCAATACTGGCCACAACAGCTATGGTTACCGCCACTATCCACACATCCGGCCTCATCATGGCGCTGAAATCAGGAAAGGTAAACTGACTCCTGAATGCCTCCAGTGAGTCAGGAACGGGCAAGTTGACCAGATGCTCCTGCTGAATTAGCATGCCGCTACCCGTCGCCCTGAATATTTCGTTCATGGTAATTCCTGCCAATACGGCGATCAGAGCACCCGGAATGACCCTGAGGTTTTTCAAAAAAGTAATTTTGTTGAATGCAATCAGAATCAACAGGGATACTACAGTAACCAGCATGGCCCCGGGATGGGAATAATTGATCGCATCAATAATGGAGGAAAATGTATTGTGGCCCTCTCCTTTTTCGATGAAGAAAAAATCGCCCTCATTGTCCACATCGTAACCCA
>JBDLWO010000036.1:0-6616 GCA_039804245.1 Bacteroidota bacterium | reverse complement strand
CCGTGAGGGCCGGATTTTTCAGCGCCCGGGCGTAACTGCCCATCAACGCATAATCCGCCGCCGAAAACTCGGTGACGTTGTCGTAGTTGATAGTGCCGTCGGCATTCACCAAATTGATGGTGTAGGGAATATTGTCAATGCCCAGTCGGATGAGCGAAAATGCCAGGTACTCGCTGTTCGCTCCGCGCAGCGATTTGCCGAATCCAAGGTAGTCGTACTGACCTACCCCGCCAAACCACTCCGCGTGCATGGCCGCCGCCTGCATGGGCGCGGATATGCGTGCAAGACCAGCCGGATTCCAGTAGGCTGCCGTGATATCATCGGTGAGCGCCACCTGCGCACCAGAGAGTCCGTGCGCCCTTGCGCCGACGCCAATGGACAGAAACTCGTTGCTGTACTTCTGTGCAAGGGCCGGAAATACCGTTAAAATGACAAATTGAGCAATCAGACAGGTTTGTTTTTTCATAATGCGCTACATTCGTGCGATTTCATTTCTTGACGTTTCACCGGGTGGGCAGGTTGCCTTCCAACAACCATTTACTGTTTTCATGAGCAAAAGTATCGTTTTGTTGTGCTGCGTGCTGCTTTCGACCGCTCTGTACGGCCAAAATAATTTTAACCTCGAACTGCTGGGGCGCTGGGACGACGACTCGCTGCCGGTTTCTTCTCCCGGCAATCTGAATCTTCAGTATAATGCCTGCTGGGGGATGGCGGTCAACAACCACGAATATGCCATCATGGGCGGAGCTGCGCACGTACTGGTGTTCGATGTGACAAATCCTTACAGCCCGCAACTCGCGGGCAAGTTTCAGGGCCGCTCACTGGTGGTGCCACGTGAGTTCAAATCCTATAAAAACCGCTTTTATGCCGTAGCAGACGGCGGGAAGGACGGACTTATGATTCTCAACATGAGCAACGCCCCCAATGAAATTGTACAGACATACTGGGATACCACGTTCTTCAAAAAAATTCACACCATCGCGCTGGACACCGTTTCCGGGAGGATTTACCTGAACGGAGGTAATGCCGGCAGCGGTATCATGGTGCTCGATGTCAGCCAGAATCCGGATGCGCCCACCCTGCTCGGGCACGTGGACATCCCAGGCGGGTATGTGCACGACTGTTATGTACGCAACGATACCGTATATGCATCCTCCGGCTATGAGGGATACTATGTTTTCGATTACAAGGACCCGCAGAACCCAAAACTGCTCGCACAGATTTCAACAGGGGGCTATAACCACAACAGCTGGCTCACCCTCGATGGCAAATATGCCTATTATGCCGAGGAAATTCCCAGTGGAATGCCCATGCGCATCGTGGACCTGCAAAACCTGTCGCTGGGAGAAATCGAAGTGGTGGGATCGTTCATTGACAACCTGCAGGAGCCCGACAACCCGATAAAAAAGGCCATTCCACATAATGTTTACATCAAGGACGACCTGCTCTTTGATTCCCAATACGAAGATGGACTGCTGGTGTATGACATCAGCAATCGCCTGAACCCGGTGCTGATAGCACATTACGACACCAGGCCCGAAAATATCACCTACAACGGCTATTTCGGCAACTGGGGAAATTACCCGTGGCTTCCCTCCGGCAATATTATTTCCAGCGACATGCAGAACGGACTCTTTATGTTCCGGCTGGGCACTACGAGCACCACAGCTCCTGCCAGTCACATACAGGTGGATATGTTTCCCAATCCGGTTTACGACAGGGTTTACGTCAATGTGACCGGCCACCGCGAATGGAACTGGCGGCTGAGCGACATGTCGGGCGTGCTTCTGAACAGTGGCGCCTGGTCTGAGCCTATCATGTTAAACAATTACCCCTCAGGCGTGTATCTGTTGGAAATCATGCTTCCCGATGGCAGCAGGGTCTCCAAAAAAATCATACACTGATACCTACTGCCAGCTGATCTCATCGGCGAAAAGCCAGCAGCGCTGACCTTTCCCCGGATGCCAGTCGGGACAAACACCGGTATTCTCCGCGCGTACCCGCACATAGCGTGCGGGTCGTTCGCTGAAGGAGACACTCGCTCTTTCGATGCGTGCCGGACGGTTTTCCGCGGGTGGTGCAGGCGGTGTCCACTCGCCGGCTTTTTCGAACTGAATACCATCTTCGGAAGTCAGCACGGTCAATTTGCGCGGGGGGAATATCCAAACGCCGGTATTTTCGAGAAAGCCGGCCCGGACCTCCCTGATATTGGCGGTTTCCGGCAGCTCGAAGGTTGTTTCGAGATCATCGCCGGAAAAACCCTGCCAGTGGCCATCGCTGAACTGTTCGCTGCCGGTGAGCCCGTCGCAGAGCCCGAATATGCCGCCACCCCGGTATTTGGGGTGATAACCTATGGAGTAAACAGGTTTCTTCTGTGTAGTAACGATAAAATCAGCTGCAGCAATCCGGCTTGTACGTCCGTTTTCGGTAGCGATGGCGGTGACGCGTCCGGAGCGATAGGGCTTGACCTGCGTAACGCGCTGAAAGGTATTTCCGCCGTAGCTGACAGTGACTATTGCATTCGGGGCGCCCTTGATACGCACGGTATCGCCTGCGTTGATCATACCTCCCGGCGGATCAATTACCGGAGCAGGAGTGAAAGTTCCTGTGTTGATATCATGCAGAACAGCCGGATCGATCTTGCTGACCCTTCTGTCGTAGGTCAGCAGGCCATTGGCTTCCGTTTCCACATCGGTAATCTGCGTATAAATGGAGGCACTCAGTCCCTTGTTGCGGAACGGCCCCCATACCTCGGCGTAGTACCTTTCATAATCTGCCAGCAGCGCTTCAGGTGTTGAATAGGAGCTGTAACCCCAGTTGCTGTTTTCCCACATGTGTCCCTCCGTTTTCAGACCCAGGCCCCCGAATTCGCCCAGCACGACAGCGCGTTTTTCTTCTGCAGGCGGGCAGGAAGGCGCGGGGTAGCTGTGCCAGTCGAGTACATCCCCTGTCTGGCGGTCAGACCAGCCGCTGGCGTTGTTTACCAGTCGGGTTTTATCCAGAGACTTGACGTAATTGACGATCCGGGGAGTTTCGTACTGCCCCCAGCCCTCGTTAAAGGGTACCCACATGATAATAGAGGGATGGTTTATGTGCGTTTTGACCAACTGAGTAAGTTCACGTTCAAACTGACTGGCAGATTCCTGTGTCCGGGTAATATCGGGATCTTCGGGTGCAATTTTCGCATCACCGTTGGGCATGTCCTGCCATACAAGCAGGCCCATCCGGTCGCACCAGTAGTAAAATCGCCGTGGCTCCACCTTTACGTGCTTGCGCAGCATATTGAACCCCATTTTCCGGATCATTTCCAGGTCGTATTTCATGGCATCCTCGGTCGGCGGCGTATAGATGCCATCGGGCCAGAAGCCCTGATCGAGTGGACCGTTCTGAAAAACGAACCGGTTATTGATGAGTATTCGGGTAAGACCCTTGTCGTCCTTTCCGAGCGACACCTTGCGCATACCGAAATAGCCCGACACCTCATCGGTAGTGGCTCCCTGTTGCAGCAGTTTTATCCGCAGCCGGTACAGATGCCCTTGTCCGGGCTCCCACAACACGGGGTTGGGGATAACGAGCGTTACCGCGTCAGCGGGTTTGGCAGAACCATTGGCCACCAGCTGATTGCCATCAATCACTTCCACTTCGATACCCTCGCAGGCAACCGCTCCGGCCACATCGCAGGTGATAGTAACTGTTCCGCTGTCAATATCTGAAACTGCCTGATAATCATTGATATATGAAGCAGACACCGGTTCAATCCAGACAGATTGCCAGATACCGGTCACAGATGTGTAGAAAATACCTCCGGGGGTGAGCGTCTGTTTACCGACCGGCTGCCAGCCCTTGTCGGTGGGGTCGTAAACACTCAGTACCAGTTCGTTGTTGCCGGGCCGGAGATACTGTCCTACAGGGAAGGAGAAGGGATCATACCCGCCCCTGTGTCGGCCGGCTTCCCGGCCATTCACCCACAGGGTACAGTCCCAGTCAACCGCTTCAAAATGAATCAGCACATCGGAGCTTTCCCACGACGACGGGAGATTGAAAGAGCGTTTGTACCACAACTTGTGCCCGCTGTCCACCTGTTTTTTCACACCCGAAAGCGAAGACTCCACCGGATATGGCACCAATATCTGTCCGTCCCAGGCAGATGGCATTCCTTCATTCACAGGCCGGATGGCATAATCCCACAACCCGTTCAGATTTTGCCATTTTTTTCTGACGAGATGCGGGCGGGGGTATTCGGGCCAGGGGTTACGGGCACTCACCTGATCAGTCCAGGGAGTTTGGATATGGCCCGAAACCGGGGCCCAAAGCGGTTTTGAGCAGGAGAAAAGTCCGAGCAGGCCGGCTAGTAACAGCGTGTATCTCATGATATTACGATTTTCGGGTGCAATATATACAGGTATTACATTGATTGATTGTTTTTAACGATACCGACAGAATCAGGTCTGTTAATAATTAGTCTAAGGAGATTTTAAGCCTGTATTAATAACCGTTCGCGCATTTTTGCCCCGTCATAAAACGAAACAGACATAACACATGCGAAATAATCTCCTCTGTACACTCTTGATGCTTTCAGGCCTGTTTACCCACCTGAACGCACAATCGCCCACCGATGCACTCATGATGCCGCAGCATCAGATATGTGTGCTTGGACAATATACCTCCAGTTCATGGGATGAATACTGGGAAGGCGCCAACAAACGCAGCAACCTGAACCTGGGTACCTTCAATGCGTCGGCTGCCATGGTTATGGCCAACTACGGCATCACCGATCGGTTGAATATAATGGCGGGGCTGCCCTATATCAAAACAACCAGCGACAGCTACCTGAAGGGGCAGCAGGGTTTTCAGGATTTGTCGGCCTGGCTCAAGTACAGGCCCCTGGCTGTAGCCATAGGCCCGGGTGAGGTAAGAGGCTTTGTCACTGGCGGTGTTTCAACACCAGTTTCCCGTTACGTCAACGACCTGTTGCCGCTGAGCATAGGTTTGCGCTGTCCGACAGCCTCCCTGCGGGCTGTTTTCAATTACACATTTGACCTCGGTATTTATGCCACAGCACAGGCGGGGCATACCTGGCGCGGTCGCACTTCGATTGACCGCGACTCTTATCTGTATAACAACCAATTATATTATACCGATGAAGTTCCCGTACCGAACGTGTTTGACGCCTCTGCCCGGATCGGTTTCATCCGTGAGCGCGTACAGACAGAACTCTGGATAGAAAGGAATGCCTGTGTGAGTGGCGATGACATCCGCTACAATGATGCGCCGTTTCCGACCAACAAAATGGAAGCGACAGTTGCCGGCTGGTTCGGAAAGGTATTTGTTACCCGTCAATGGGCTCTCCATGCCAGCGTGAGCAAAGTCCTGGCAGGCCGCAACGCCGGTCAGGCCACCACCTGGGTAGCCGGAACCACCTATTTCTTCACCGTTGGAGAGTAACCCACGTTCAATATTTCAAATAAAGAAATCTGATTGATATGAAAAAGCTGCACTTTTCATACCTGCCCGCCCTGTGCATGGTGGCGGTTGCTCTTTTCACCCGGTGCTCAAAAACAGTGGATGAACCTGTTTATGAGCCTTATCCGGAAACAAGCCTCGATCAAAGCGCAGGCAACTGGAAAACCTATGTACTCACTTCCGGCAGCCAGTTCAGTCTGCCTGCTCCTGAAAACCCCTCCTCCGCTGCGTATCTCGCAGAAGTGGAAGACCTGAAGCGCATGGCTGCCACCCTGACGAACGAGCAGAAAGAAGCGGCGCAGTTCTGGGGAGGCAACGGCGTGCTCCGCTGGCATGAAATTGCCCGGGAATTTACAGCGCAGTACAATGTACCGCCGAATTACAACGCCGATGGCACCTATCCGTGGCCCGATCCGGCCAACCCGACCGTCTATCCCCGTTTCCCGTTCTGCAATCCGCCGTACGCCTCCAGGGCCTTTGCATTGCTCTCCGTGGCACAATACGATGCGCTGGTTGCTGCCTGGAATCTCAAATTCCAGCATAACCGGAAATCTCCGGCCCACTACGACAATTCCATCGCGCAATTGATTCCGGCGAACGACTTGCCCTCCTGGCCCTCGGAAGACGCCGTGGTGGCAGCCGCGTCGCGGGAAATACTGAAATTCCTTTTCCCGGGTGAAAAGGAATTGATTGAGGAAAAAGCGGCAGAACACAAGAACAGCCGCCTGTGGGCGGGCGCCAACGTACAGTCTGATCTCGATGCAGGCGACTCGCTGGGTCGCAAAGTGGCGGAACGTATTATTGCCTATGCCAAATCCGACAGAATGGGACAGGCCAACAATCAGGCAGGCTACCCCGCACTGAAAGACGATGCTGTTGCCCGCGGCTTCACGGATCTCTGGGTAAGCCAGGATATACCCGCACGTCCGCCCATGCTTCCGTACTTCGGCAATGTGAAGCCCTGGAATTTCAGCGATTCCGTCAAGGTAGCCATCCGCCCCGCTGCTCCACCCAAATCAGGCAGCCCCGAATTCAATACAGCCCTTGAAGAACTCCGCGACATGGTAAAAAACCGTACCGCAGAGCAATGGCGTATAGCGTCTTACTGGGCCGATGGCGTGGGCAGTTATACCCCGCCGGGGCACTGGAACCG
>JBDLWO010000035.1:0-9643 GCA_039804245.1 Bacteroidota bacterium | reverse complement strand
CGTATAAAAGACCTTTTCGAGCTGATAGGGGGCGTCGTCGTTGGCCGTCTGGGAATAGGCGAACCGAATTTTGGCGAAATGAAGACCGCGACGGTTCTCCCACCCGAACAGTTCTGACGGAACAAAACTCAGATTGGCCGAAGGGAAAAGATACGACCCGGTAGTTTTGGGGAGCGTACTGGCCCAGTCGTTGCGCAGAGTGACCTGACCAAAAAGCCAGTCGCGATAGTTCAGATCGGTAAAACCGTACAGCGAATTCAGCCTGCGCTCGTAGCGGCCCTCTCCGGGAGTGGATGGATAGCCTATAAAATTGCCGAAAGTATAGAGAAACGGATCGCGCCACTGGCTAAAATTGCTGCCATAGATACTGTACTGCCTGTTCTGGTACTGCGTACCGCCGATATTGACAGCCGAATACAGACCGGGAAGTAACTGCTCCTTGCGGGCGGTGATCAGAAATTCATTGTTCAGGGTATTCCCCTTGCTCAGACTGTGGGAATATCCGCCGCCCAGCGTACCGGAAATATCAGTGGGCTTGTTTCTCGATTCAAATTCGTCAAACGTATGGTCAGTCCCCGTTCGGCCCATGATGGTGAGCCAGTTGGTCACGTCATAGAACATGGAAACCGAACCGATTACCTTGTTTCTTTTAAGCCATGAATTCTGGTTATAGACAGACCAGAATACATCAATATTGCCCCACGCGAAAGGATTTGAGCCAAAATCATGCTTTGTTCCGTCGGGATTTTCATAATTCAGATTTTCTCCCTGATAACTCCTCGGATAGCCATACACCATGATTTTTCCGAAAGAATTGTTGTCGCTGCCCAGCAGGGGTGAATTCAGGCGGTTATACTGGATGTAGGACACTCCGATTTCTGCACGCACCTTTTTGGATACCCTCAGTCTGGAGCCGATCTGGGCGGTTGTCTGGTCGTACTCGCTGTTCAGCGCCACCGAACGGTGATCTTCACGGGTGAAAGAAGCGCGTACCGAACCCATTTCACTGCCGCCTGAAAAAGCCAGATTGTGCCGCTGCGTAATGCCTGTCTGGAAAAAACGCTCAAAATTACCCGGTTGAGGCGACCAGTTGCGCATTTCGCCATCCCACCAGCGCACCGGCGTACCATCAAGACGGGGCCCCCACGACTGAGAGCTGGCATAAGCGCCGAAGGTTTCGGAGGTGGATACACCCTCCGGCCCGAAATCGTCGTACAGTTTCAGGGGGTGCTGAAATACCCCGTTGGCATCCGTTTCCAGCACAGGTTCGTTGAACGACAGCGGGCCGCCAAACCCGTATTCATCTTGTACATCCCTCCAGTAAAACGGTTTGGTAGTCCGCATACTGTATTGGTAATCAATACCGATTCCGGCTCTGGTGGCGCCTTTTTTGGTCGTGATCAGGATAACGCCATTGCTGCCGCGGGCTCCGTACAGTGCAGCGGCATTGGCGCCTTTCAGCACATCCAGTCGCTCGATATCGGCAGGATTGATATTATTAATGGCACTGCCCCAGTCGCGACCCGCTTCCACGTCGGTCCAGCCCGGCGTATTTTCGAGTGGCACACCATCCACAATAATCAGCGGCTGATTGTTGCCAAAAATGGAATTGATCCCCCGGATGACGATTCGGGTGGTACCGCCTTCCACGCCATTACCCTGGATGATATTCACACCGGCCATACGCCCCGACAGGCCCGACAACACATTGGCGCTGTTCGATTTGACCAGGGCATCTCCGTCCAGCTTCTGCGTGGCATACCCGAGAGAACGCGCCTGCCGTTCAATCCCGAAAGCGGTAATCACCGTCTCTTTGAGCAGAGATCCGCTTTCCTGCAGGACTATTTCAAGCATCGTCCGGTTATTCACCGGCGTCTGCCGGGATTCATACCCGACAAACGATACACTGAGCGTATCGAAGGGGGAAGTTTCCAGTGAAAACCGGCCCTCGATATCAGAACCGGTGGCCTTCGCGGGCGAAGCTACGGAACGGATAGTTGCACCGGCGACAGGCTCACCGGAGGCGGATCGCACCACGCCTGTGACAGTATGCTGGGCGCACAGGGAGAGCGGCTGCAGCAGAAGCAGCGCGAAGAAGGGTAACAGAAGTTTCAGCATCTTACTTTCGGATAATCTTTTTCATCACTACACCCTGTTCTGTGTGAATATTCAGGAAATACACACCGGCGGGAGCATCAGTCAGGTCCATGTCCCTGGAATCTCCGGCAGAAACACCCGGAACGTGAAGGCTGCCTGCTTCCCTGCCCTCCGTATTCCGGATACTGAGATGTACTATATCCAGATCCGTGCGGAACAGAACCTGGAACCTGCCGTCAGTCGGGTTGGGCAGCACCTGAATCATGTCGTCAGAGATGAGCGGAAGGTCATTCACGCCGGTAATACCCTCTGTGGGAGTATTGGAAAAAGTAACCAGATTGGCCCACACATCGAGCACCGGATTGGCGGAGGGGTCGTTACAATCAGGACAGGTTACACCGCTCACGCAGTTCGGGTTCGACGGACTGCAAAAATCAATATAGTCTTCGTCGAAGATATAACGCATTTCAAGCGCGCCCGGGCCTATATAGGGTGTCATATTAAAATCGAACCACTGGGCAATGGTGCCGGGGCACCATCCTGCGCGGTTGAAGTACCAGGTACCATTCTGCGGCTGGCATCCCTGCGGATTGGGGTTGCAGTCCCACCAGTTGTACTGGGCGAAGGCATTGGTACCATTGATGCGTATATGGTGTGTATCCTCGTGGAATTCTGCGGCATTCCCGGTATTGTTATCACCCCAGCTGTGTCCGGTGGATATCAGTTTCAGGCGGGAAGCCAGGGCATTTGGGGCGTAGGTCACCTTGTGCAATTCGGCGGGCTGCAGGTTGCTCAGGTTGCCGAAACTGTAATTTCCGTTCCACAGTACATCCACATTTCCGTATTTATAGGTTGGGTTACCGGCCCTGTATTCCAGATCGAGCGTATATTCGAAACCGTTGGCGAATGTGGTGAGTTCTGCTTTCATTTCCACCTTGCCCTGCAGGATCGGGAAGAAGTCGGTCAGATCAATTTCGTGGTTACAGGGCACCCCGTACGGCGTGATATATCGTATGATTTCCACCCAGACACCCTCGTGACTCTTCACCTTGATGCTCGACACACGATCCCAGGGATCGCAGCCACCGGGCGGACAGGTAATATTCAGCTTGCCGATAATCTGATCGTATGCGCCCACGTGTGCGGGAAGCGTGTACATGGTATCCTTCAGTCCGTTCCCGATCAGCAGCCATGTTTGATCGAATGTACGCTGCGTCTTGTTTGCGGAAGTATTTACCACCTCGAAGGCGGAATTATAAGCCGTGAAATAGTCCTCGCTGTTGAAAGCCTTGACCGTCATATTATAGGTGCCATAAGCGGGAGGCGTCCACCAGGCGGTGAAGTGGCCATTCTGATGGTTTTGAGCTACCACCGTTTCGTTTCCGATTTCAAAATGAATACGGTCGGCCGAGAGAATATCGGCGTGTTCGACCGAAGCATATGCGGAAAGCAGCATGGGAGATAATCCCTGAGGAATCGCTACCACTGCGCCATTCACAGGCGTTCTCAGGTCCAGAGAAGGCGGAAAATCACCGGCATAAACCACTTCAAAGGTATTTTCGACGGGTGTGGCGGCATCGAAACCATTTCCTCCCGGCTGAACGGCCCGGATAGTGACGAAACCTTTTTCGCCGGTCAGTTCAATAACATTTCCGGTAACGGTGGCCGGTCCGCTCACTACCTCATACGCAACGGCCAGTCCCGAGCTGGCGGTTGCCGACATCAGGTAAGGGCCATCGGTGGTCAGTCGGTCGGGCACAGACGGAAAGTTGATGAACTGATACGTCGGACTTGGTTTGGTAAACACGAGATTATCAAACGCGCCGGTAGCGCCCTGCACCTGAACAGAGACAGCATCCCACTTTTCGGGGTCATCGGTGAAGCCCGAGCCCGGATCGAGAAACAGGTTCAGATCCTGGGCGCCCTCAATCGGCACATACGGACTGCCTCCGATGAGGTCTTCTCGCATCGACACCGACAGCGATCCCTGTCCGCCATTGGCATCGAGGTCAACCGACAGGCGTACGCGCGACCAGCGGCCGTTATTCGCTGCATCCATGGTAAAATTGTAGGTAGTGCCACTGGGCAGCACAATTCGGCTGGAATTGGGAAAATCGTAACCGGAGATACCGAAAATCAGACCGCCTTCGCCGGGTTCAATATTCGACTGATTCGGCGTCATTTTGCCGTTTCCGTTTTTGTCGAAGCCGATACAGAGCCAGGTACCCCACCAGCAGCCGTGCATATCGAATTCCAGGATACGGAGCCCGCCGCCTTTGAAATTAAAATCGAAATTGGGAGAAGGCTTTCGGGTAGCCACGCGCCCCACACCCGGCCCGGCGTTGGTGAAATAGATAGCCTGACTGCCGTCCACCGTAGTGGGGCCTGCTGTTTCCGAGACCTGAAAATCCACATTCCCCTGCCATTCGCGGAATGTTTTCCAGCCATCCTGTCCGTTCAGGTTGCCTGGTGTGTAATTATTGAAATCAATGGTATAAACAGTTGACTGGGCGTGAAGAAGGGCTGCGCAGAGAAGCAGCGGTATGCAAAACAGATGTTTCATAATACTGGAATGATTGTTCGATGCAAAAATGAACAATCATTCACAGATATTAAAACAAAATTAAGAAAACAGCTTTTTTGTCAGCTAAAAGTACTGGAATACATGGTGACAAAAACAGTCATAGATTCAAAATCAGGAGGAAGTATTCGCGCATACATCTACTTTTGCACATTAACAACATCATGTTTATTATGAAGACAAAAGTACTCCTCTCCATCACTGCCATGCTTTTAAACTTCGCGATGGCAAGCGGCCAGGCTTCAGGGTGGAATAACGGAGGTGGCAACAGCCAGCGAAACGGCTACAAGGATGTGGCAGGACCAACTACAGACAGTATCCTGTGGCAGGTAACGTCACCGGGGGCCTTTGGCACACCAGCCTTCATTGAGGGTGACTACCTTGTCACGATGAGATTTCTGACAGGCAACTACGCACCGGTTGAATGTTACAGCCTGACTACAGGCGATCTCGTGTGGAGCAGCGATGTGACCAACTCCAGCGGAAGGTCACTGCCAGTGGGTTTGCAGGACGGCAGGGTATATGTTGTCGGCTATACCGATACCTTCCGGGATACCCTTTATGCCCTCAATGTAACTGATGGTTCGAGGCTCTGGAAATTCAGCAAGACAGTTGGACTGTACATAACAGAAACCGTTGTTTTCGACGCTTTGGGTAACCTTTATGTGTATGGCAACCAGAAAACATACAAAATAAATCCGGAAACCGGACAGATGATCTGGCAGACAAACACAGTACCTATGGCATCAGGAAGCGGCGAAACGGCCATCAACAATGACAATGACACAGGTTACATCCTCGAGCAGAGCGGAGGAGTATCCTATCTGTGGGCTATAAACCTGACGACTGGCCAGAAAAAATACACCCATAAAGTGCCTGATCTGCAACCCGGTGGAAACGTGCCGCAGTCGGCCCTGATGATTGGCCCGGGCGGAACCATCTATACACAGCTCACCGAAGACAATGTGGCGGCATTCTCCGACGATGGCACAAAACTGACACTGCTGTGGCAAACGCCGATTACCGGTAACGCCGCTTTCAGTCTGATGTGCGTTGGCGCCGACAATAGCGTATATGCTCCCTCCGGCGGGAAAATCATCAGACTTGACCCTGCAACGGGCAACATCCTGAATACTTCAGCCACCATCACACAGGGCGGTTTCTACTCGCCCAGAATATCAGCCACCAGCAACAACATGATATACGCCACCAATGGCGAGAATTACGTTTACGCTTTCAATCAGAATCTGGAACTGATGTGGTCAGGATATCTCCAGGGTACCAATACATCTGGCGTGTGCATTTCAGAAAACGGACTTGCCGTGGTTTCCGGAAAAAATACCATTCGGGTTTATACGCCGTCAAATGCTGTGTCCACCAACGACCTGACGGCCACCGGAGTACGGCTACACCCCAATCCTGCGACATCATTCTGTGTTCTCTCGGCCGACAATGCCGATGCGGGCATTCAGTACATCCTTTTCGACCTGTCGGGAAAAGTGGTCAGAACGGGCATCACACAGGAAAAGCATACTGTACTGGATCTGAGCGGGGTACCACCCGGCACCTATTTTATGAAAACGGGAGGAACAGCCGAGCCCGTTAAACTGATCCGTCAGTAGCGCTCACAGCCATGTTGAAAAGTTGCCCGGATGAACAGTATGGAAGCCGGCATCCGGGTAACTTTTGACAAAAGCGGTCGGAGCTTTTACAGAAGCCTCCTTCCATTTGCATTCAAATGCCGTGATCTGCTGGCCGCGCAGTTCCACGAGATCAATTTCCTGCTGATCGTACGTTCTCCAGAAAAAGCTTTCGGGCGGCAGCCGCTGATATTCATTTCGTTTGAGTCGTTCACTCATGAAAAACTGCTCCCACAGCGCACCCCTGTCGCTCCTCAGAGCCGGGAGTGTAAAATCATTCAGGATGGCATTGCGGATACCATTATCATAGAAGAACCACTTTTTGCTTTTGGTTACCTCCTTCCTGAGATTCCTGCTGAAGCCTGTTCTCGGAAACAGAATATATACCTTTGTCAGCAGATCGAGATATCGGTCCACTGTATTTTTGCTGATTCCGAGTTGACGGCCGAGTTCATCTGACGAAACCTCGGAACCAATCTGAAAGGCGATCAATTGCAGGAGAGAACGAAGTTTTTGGGCATTTTTCACAGCATCGAAAGCAAGAATATCCCTGAGCAGGTATGTATTGACCAACTCTCCCAGATACTCAATCCGGTGACTTGCGTGCTCTATTCGGGAAAGTTCTGGATAATTGCCGTATAAAATCCGGTCTTCCAGCATTTGCCGCGATTCAAGCGGTGTTTGTTGCTGACTCCACTCCCTGTATGAAAGCGGGAAAAGCTGCAGCGTGATACTCCTTCCAACCAGCGGATCACCCATCTGAACCAGATCAAAAGCCGACGATCCCGTCAGGATGATATGCAACGGCTCAATGGTATCTATCATCAGTTTGGCTTTTCTGGCAATATCGGGAATATATTGTGCCTCATCAATGATCAGCAGATGCCGACCAGCGAGTACCCTCCTGTAATTTGCTTCAGAACGATACTCCAGCAGGGCTGCCGTATCCATATCCTCGCCATTCAGCCACAAGGCAGAAGCTCCGTATTTCAAAAATACTGTTTTTAACAGGGCGGTTTTACCCGTCCTTCTTGCGCCGAGCAGCAGCGTAATCTTCTGTTCGTGGAGCCTGCTTTCCAGTCGTGTTGATATCTCTCTGACAATCATACAGTTTGCATTGAGAGACAAAATTATGAAAATTCAGTCAGTTTGATGACTGTATTAACATTAATACAGTCATCAAACTGACTGAATTAACAAAATTGCACTGCTAAAGCGGAGTAGAAGCTGTATTCTTTACTTCTGTCAGCACAAAAGAGCTTTGTGCGTGGCCAATATTTTCGAGCGTGGCCAGTTTGTGTACTATAAATTGCTGATACTCATTCATATCTGCTACAATTACCTTCAACAGATAGTCGTAGCTGCCGGCGATGTGCAGTATTTCTGTTACCTCCGGAAAAGTTGAAACCGACTCCTGGAATTTCAGGAGCAGCGGAAGTGCGTGCTCTTTGAGCGAGACGGAGCAGATTACCACCTGCGGCTTTCCTACCTTCTGCCGGTCAATCAGCGCCGTATAACCCTTTATCACACCCGTGCGCTCGAGCCTGCGGATACGCTCGTACACGGGCGTCACCGTCATCCCCAACTCGGCCGCCATTTCCTTGTGCGTGACGAACGCGTCCGTCTGCAGGCGGCGAAGTATGGCCAGATCTGTGGCATCAAGCGTAATATCCGGTATGATCATGATTTGAAAGTAAAAACCTGGCCTGTTCACCGTCTGGCACAAAAAGGCTCACTTTTTTGTCTCAGACGCGAACGGCCAGGTCGTCACGATTTTTTTCGATTAAAGGGAGATTACATGAACATTTAGAATTAATTTCAACAACGGCACAAAGATATAGATTTTTTTTCTTTTCAAAATCATTTCAAAAGAAATTTTTTATTTAATAAATATTTTTGAAGAAAAATAATCTACGAAATAGCTTAATATCAGATTATATTTCTTTGAAATTATACGGTGTCGCCTTCCGGAATAGCTGCATGGCACCAGTCAGCATCCAGTTAATTATTTGCTATTCACCGCACAGGAGGTTACATTTGCTCTGTAAAACAACCTGACGCATGTATGCACGTGTAACCTCCATCCTGCTCCTGATTGCCGCCGGCGCCTGCCTCGTTTCCATGCATCGGGCTACGCCTCCGCAGGCTGCAGGCGCATTCATGATCATACTGGGTAACCTGCAGGACGGTGGCTCTCCCCATGCGGGCTGCAAACGCGACTGCTGCCGCGACTTTTTTGACCACCCGGCCAGCGACAGAAAAGTGGTATCGCTCGGCATATATGACCGCGCCAACCGCCAGACATACCTGTTTGAAGCAACACCCGACCTCCCGGCCCAGATGAAAATGCTCCACACGTTCGCCAGCGACAGTGTGGGCGAAGCGCCCAACGGGATCTTCCTCACGCATGCGCACGTGGGGCATTACGCCGGACTCATACACCTCGGCAAGGAGGCCATGGATACCCGCGGGGTGAACGTATATGCCATGCCACGAATGAAAAACTACCTGGAAACCAATGGTCCCTGGAGTCAGCTGGTGAGCAGAAATAACATTGCCATTCAGGCATTACAGGATGGGCAGCCCGTCAGAAACGGCAGTCTGGAAGTAACACCCCTTCTGGTACCGCACCGCGACGAATACTCGGAAACAGTGGGCTACAAAATCCGTGGTCCGAAGAAAACGGCCCTTTTCATTCCCGACATTGACAAATGGGAAAAGTGGAATAAAGATATTGTACAGGAAATAAGCCGGGTTGATTATGCCTTTCTGGATGCCACCTTTTACGATGCCAGCGAGCTGCCCGGTCGGAAAATGGAGGATATCCCCCACCCTTTCATCGTGGAAAGCATGGCGAAATTCGACACGCTGCCCGCCCGCGAGCGTTCAAAAATCTATTTCATTCACCTGAACCACACCAATCCCGCCATCCTGCCCGACAGTCCTGCCTCGCTGGAGATACAGCGCCGGGGCTACCAGGTGGCCCGTTTCGGGGATATTGTGGAATTGTAACATGCTATGAAAAACCTCCTGTTGCGTTTAGGGGCCATCGCCCTGGCCATTTTTCTCGGCGGATCGCTGAATATGTTTGTCGTGGGCATCAGCGGCTCCGTCATTCCAGCTCCGCCGGGTGCTGATTTCACTACTGCGGAAGGCTTGCAGCAGAGTGCGCACCTGATGGAGCCGCGTCATTTTGTGATGCCGTTCCTTGCCCATGCGCTGGGCACCCTGCTGGCCGGTTTCGTGGCAGCGGCCCTCACGCAGGAGCGGAAGTGGCCGGCAGCACTCATACCCGGCCTGGTTTTTCTGGTGGGCGGCATCATGG
>JBDLWO010000034.1:0-11647 GCA_039804245.1 Bacteroidota bacterium | reverse complement strand
CCCGGAAAGCGGCCATAATTTCTTCTTCTGATCCGGCAGCCTTTGCCGGATCGGGAAAATTGTAGTGAAATTTTTGCGCGTCGGTCGGGAAGTATGGGCATCTTTCGCGAGCATTATCGCACACGGTAATGACGAAATCGAAGGCGATATCCCTGTACTCATCCACGTTATTGGAGGTATGCCCGGCAATATCAATACCATCTTCCTTCATGATGGCGATGGCCCGGGGGTTCACGCCGTGTGTTTCCACACCGGCGCTGTACACCTCCGCGCGTCCGCGGGCGAAGTGGCGCAGATACCCTTCGGCAATCTGACTCCGGCAGCTGTTTCCGGTACAGAGAACGAGAATTTTTTTCATTGTCAGCAACATTTATTGTCAATGGCGACACTCAGGAATTCATCCATCACGCGGCTGAATTTGCTGAAAGCCTCCTGGTTAATACAGTAGCATGATTTGGTCCCCTCGACGGTTCCGCGGATGAGACCAGCATTCAGAAGCTCTTTAAGGTGTTGGGATACAGTACTTTGTGCGAGCGGGAGCACCTCTACAATCTCCCCGCAGACACAACTTTTTCTCGCAGCCAGCTCCCTGAGAATAGCGATTCGGGCAGGATGGGCCAGTGCTTTGGCCATATCTGCCAGATGCTGATCTTCCGGGCTGAATTCGGATCTTTTATTGGTGGTCATAAAATACCGTGGTTTTCATCGCAAAAATACGATGAATATGAAGCCGGAATATTAATTTGTTGTAAATTACAAGAAAAAGACGAGTCCGGACTATTCCTCCCGAAACGCCGATGGCACGGCGGCGGCACGGCGGGCGGGCAGTACAGAGGCAAGAAATCCGATAGCGGTGACTATCAGAACAATGGGCAGAAAATCGGACAGACGCATGGAGATAGGATAAGAGTCCACGACAAAACCCTGCGGTATAGTGACAATACCCCATGTTTTCTGGATTATATATATGATTACAGCCAGTGCGATTCCAGCTATAAGGCCTATGAGTGTGAGCAGCATACCTTCCAGCAGGAATACCCGCCGGATCATACTATCGTCGGCACCCATACTTTTCAGTACCGAAATATCCTTTTGTTTGTCGAGCACAATCATCCACAGGGCGCCTACTGTATTGAAGGCCATCAGCAGAAGCATCAGACTGGTGATGGCAAAGCCCATCCATTTTTCAAGCTTCATCACTTTGAAAAAGGCCTCGTTTTGTTCATAGTGATCCTTCAGCACAAAGCCATCTCCCAGTCTATTCCCGATTTGCTCCTTGATGGCCGACAAGTCTGCCCCCTCCCTGCACCTGATTTCCAGTGCAGAAACGGTATTGGGGCCTGTTTCCAACAACTCCCTGACGAAATCAATATTGGTCAATACATACTCATTATCATAGGATTGCTGGATAGCGAACGTACCTTTGGGGTATACCAGTCTGGTTTTGAAGGGTTTATCAAGAGCCCCCGCGGTTTGGTCGGGCATATACACAGTAAGCGGCTCAATCGGGTTCTGGACGTTCACCGATAGCTTGTTGCGCAGTCCGGCACCCAGAATGGCACAGTTTCTTTCCTCTTCATTCAGAGTATAGGTACCTTCCACCATAACCGTATCGGAATTGATGCCCGTTACCTGAGCGAAGTACTGATCTACCCCCTTGAGGGCTCCGAAATCCTGGGAACCTGCGTACTCGAAGAAAGCAACCTCCTCGAGCGTTTCGCTGACGAGGCTTACGCCCGGGATAGCGCGTATGTCGGCAAGCGCGATACTGTCTGCGTCAAAAGTTTTGCCGCGGGCGGGTGTGACCTTTATCTCAGGATTGAAGTGCCCGAAAAGGCCGGACAGCAGGTCTTCAAATCCGTTGAAAACAGACAGGACGAGCACCAGCGCAGCCGTGCCAATAGCCATGCCGAGTACCGAGATACCAGTGATAATATTGATGGCGTTGGTACTGCGTTTGGCGAACAGATAACGCCGGGCGATGAGCAAAGAGAAATTCACGGTACAAAAGTCGGGAAAAGTTTCGTTACCGGATTCATTAATTACCTGTACTGTAAGGATGTATCTTTGCGACACCATGTACCGCATCGTTTACATCATTGTCTTTTTTGCCTGTATTGGCCGGCCCTTGCAAGCGCAGCACCCCGGCACCTGGAATATCCTGAACGTACGCTATCCGGTGAACAGCAAACTGACCATCTTTTCGGAGGGTCAGATACGTTCATTATCGTTTTACGACGATTTTCACTACCACGAACTGACAACGGGAGTGATTTTCAGGCCCTCCCGCCAGATAACGCTGACTTTGGCCGGCGGGGAATATCTGACGTACAGCAGTGGCGGCAACTTTGTATCGCCAATCAGGAGCGATGAGTTCAGGTTTTGGCCGCAGGTAGCAATCAGTCAGTCGTTTGGCCGGCTCATACTGGAGCACAGATATCGTTCGGAATTCCGGTTTATTACCTCCGGATTCAGGCTGCGTTTTCGTTCGCGACTCGGTGTTACTGTGCCACTTAATAACAGGGAAATGAAGCCGGGGACCATTTATCTGGGTGCCAGCGACGAATTATTTTTTACCAACAGGGCGCCCTACTTTGAGAGAAACCGGTTTATTCTGCTCATCGGGCGGCAATTCTCCAGGAGACTGACAGCGCATCTGGGCTATGTACATCAGTTTGACTACCGGATCAACGATGAAACAGGAAGCGATTTTGTCCAGTTGAGTTTACAGATTTCCATCAGTAAATAAACTACCTGATCTGCCAGTCGATCGGTTCGAGGCCTTGTCTGGCCAGAATTTCGTTGGCACGGGCAAAATGACCGCAGCCCTGAAAAGCATTGCCGGCGAGGGGAGACGGATGAGCTGCCTCTAGGACGAAGTGCCTGGACTGGTCAATCAGCGGCTTTTTACTTCGGGCAAAATTACCCCAGAGCATGAAAATGATCCCATCCCTTTTATCGGAAATATTTCGGATAACGGCATCTGTAAATGTTTGCCAGCCAATCTTCTGATGAGAAGCCGGCTTTCCTGCTTCTACGGTCAGAATGGCGTTAAGCATGAGTACACCCTGATCTGCCCAACTGCTGAGATCTCCGTGTGAAGGGATTTCATAACCCAGCTCCGAACGAATTTCCTTATATATGTTCATCAGTGATGGCGGAATTCGCACACCTCCGGGGACCGAGAAACTGAGTCCCATAGCTTCACCCGGATTATGGTACGGATCCTGCCCCAGAATAACCACCCTGACCTGATCGAAGGGCGTTTTATTGAATGCGTTGAAAATCATGGGGCCTGGCGGATAAACCCTGTGACCGGCCTTCATCGTTTCCACCAGGAATTTTTTTATGTCGGCAAACCAGGGAGAAAGGAATTCGGCAGCGAGTGCCTGCTTCCAGCTCTCTTCTATCTGTACGTTTACCGTGTTCGGTGTTTGTTCCATCAGTTATTCAAACAAATTTGAGATGGTTTTGAAAATCAGGTGCTATCTTTTTCATAAAACCACAAATGCCTTGACTTTACAACCAAAAAAACCTGTAATTTTGCGCCGACGGTCCCGTAGCTCAGCGGATAGAGCATCTGCCTTCTAAGCAGATGGTCACAGGTTCGAGTCCTGTCGGGATCACCAAATAAGGCCCGATTACGTACAAAATTTACTGAAAATCAGTGTTTTTTGTATGTAATCGGGCTTTTATATTTTGTTCATGATCCTTTTTTGATGCACGGAAGTATCCTGCGGTGATGCAAGTGCCTGATCTTCTCCCAAAAGTTGCTGAAGCCGATAACGCCGGTCTCGTGCAAAATTGGAGCTAATCAGTGTTTGTTGCAAATTTTTCAGCGATAAAATACCCTGTTTGCAAAAAATTACTGGAAACTGCAGTTTACGGTGCTTCAATCAGGGCGTGGCCACAAACACACGTCGGAATTTCATACCTTTGCGCGGCCTTTTCCGGCTCGTTTTCTATGCAAAAGATACTCATTCTTGATTTTGGTTCGCAGGTGACACAGCTGATAGCACGTCGCGTGCGTGAAATGAACGTGTACTGTGAAATTGTACCGTACAATAAAATGCCTGAGCTTACTCCTGACATTATGGGCGTCATTCTGTCGGGCAGCCCGTTTTCAGTACGCTGGCCCAACGCACTGCGCCTTGATCTGAACCAGATCGCCGGCAAAAAGCCCATGCTGGGTATCTGTTATGGCGCCCAGCTGATGGCCGATTTCTGGGGTGGCGAGGTCGGGCAATCCGAGAAAAGAGAGTATGGAAAGGTCATGTTCGACCATAACAAACCGGAAGATCCATTTTTCCTTGATATCAGCGCCCGTTCACAGGTGTGGATGAGTCATTCAGATTCTATTCTGCGGTTGCCCGAGGGCTTCGAGGTTTGTGGCAGCTCGGATACAATACCTTATGCTGCCTTCCGTTCAACAGGTACCCGTTTTGATACCCCGGCGTATGGCATTCAGTTCCATCCGGAGGTATATCACAGTCTGGAAGGCTATGCGCTGCTTAAAAATTTCGTTTACAATGTGTGCGGTTGTACGGGTGACTGGACGGCCAGTCACTTTGTCTCGGACACAGTAGAGGCACTGCGCCGTCAGATTGGCAGCGACAAAGTCATCATGGCGCTTTCGGGAGGTGTTGATTCAACGGTGGCGGCCACCCTGCTTCACAGGGCCATTGGCAAGCAGTTATTTTGCTTTTTTGTGGACAACGGGCTGCTGCGCAAGGGCGAATTCGAACAGGTGCTCGAGTCTTACAAGGACATGGGGCTTAATATCGAGGGTATAGACGCCAAAAACAGATTTTATGGTGAACTGGCGGGGGTGAGCGATCCGGAGCAGAAGCGAAAAATTATTGGCAAGCTCTTTATTGACGTATTTGAGGAAGAGAGCAAAGCGCATCCCGATTGTCACTGGTTGGGGCAGGGCACCATTTACCCGGATGTGATTGAGTCGGTGAGTGTACACGGACCATCCGTGACCATCAAGAGCCACCACAATGTAGGTGGTTTGCCCGACAAACTGAAGCTGAAAGTGGTAGAACCACTGCGTTCGCTATTCAAGGATGAAGTCCGGCGGGTAGGAAGAGAACTGGGTGTTCCGGGACAGATACTGAACAGACATCCCTTTCCGGGGCCCGGGCTCGGCATCCGTATTTTGGGAGATATTACCCCTGAAAAAGTCCAGTTATTGCAGGATGCCGATGCTATTTACGTTAATAAACTGAAAGAGCACGGTCTGTACGATGAAGTCTGGCAGGCGGGAGCCATTCTGTTGCCGGTACAGTCGGTGGGGGTCATGGGCGACGAGCGCACGTACGAGCGCACGCTTGCGCTGCGTGCCGTCAATTCGACCGATGGCATGACGGCTGAATGGAGTCGTTTGCCACATGAGTTTCTGGCGGAGGTTTCGAGCGAAATCATCAACAAGGTGAAGGGAATCAACCGGGTGGTTTATGATATTTCGACCAAACCCCCGGCCACTATTGAATGGGAGTAATGAGAACAAGGATTAAAATTTGCTGTATCAGCAGCGTTGAGGAAGCACAGACAGCCATCAGTGCCGGTGCAGATGCGCTCGGACTGGTAGGCCCCATGCCCAGTGGTCCCGGTATCATAACCAACGAATTGATTGCTGAAATAGCGCGGTTTGCGCCGCCTGCCGTGAGCACATTCCTGCTCACCAGCGAAACCGATGCGTTGGCCATTGCTGACCATCACCAGAAAGTACATACGAACACCATACAGATTGTGGATGCACTTCAGTCAGGTGCATATTCAGTTATCCGGGAACGGGTTGGCCCGGTCAAGCTGGTGCAGGTGATTCATGTGCTTGACGAGGACAGTGTGGAAGAAGCACTTGGGACAGCAGCGCACGTGGACGCCCTGTTGCTCGACAGTGGCAATCCGAATCTGCAGGTGAAGGAACTGGGTGGTACAGGCAGAGTACACAACTGGATGCTGAGTCGCCGTATTGTGGAAGCTTCACCGGTACCGGTATTCCTTGCCGGAGGGTTACATGCGGGTAACGCGCGCGAGGCCATCGAGACCGTACAGCCGTTCGGGCTCGATTTGTGCAGCGGCGTTAGAACCGATGGCAAACTGGATCCCTGGAAACTGGAGCAATTCTTCCGGGCCGTATATTCGTAAACATAATTTCGTACGGGACATTATCTTTGTGTCATGAGCTTGCGAATACTCATATTCATGCTGGCGCTGCTGTTCTCCGGCTGCTACACCTTCAAGGGGATATCCATTGACCCGGATATCAATACCTATTTTGTACAGACCTTCGAAACTTCGGCGACCAATGCACCGCCTACCCTGGCGCTTGAGTTCACCGAGCGTTTGAAAGACAAGATCAGGGCAGAAACCAGACTTCAGCTGCGGAATAACAGTCCGGATGTGGAGTTTTCCGGAAGAGTAACCGGATTTACCGTTACGCCTGTAGCCCCCAAACCCGGCGAAGTAGTAGCACTTAACCAGTTGAAAGTTACCCTTTCCGTCAGGTATGTGAATAATAAAAATGAGAGCAAAAGCTGGAAAAACGAGCGTACCAAGAGCCATTTTGCTGAGTTTTCCAATACAGAAGATCTTCTGACGGTACAGGATCAGTTGGTAAAGACCATCCTTGACCAGTTGCTGGAAGATGTATTCAACGAAGCATTCAACGACTGGTAACCGTATGACACAGGAACGTTTTTCCCGGCTTATTGAGGATCCGGAACTGTTGCGAACCATCAGTTATGAGGAGTTGAAGACCCTTGCGCTCGCGTATCCTTACACGCACAACCTTTGGTATTTCCTGGCTATCCGTTCCAGGCAGACCAATCACCCGGATACTGAGAAAAACATTACCACTGCAGCCGTATATAGTCTTGACCGGTTGCAGTTATTCAGGCTGGTTGCACCCCAGATGATTGCCCCACAGGCGGTCTGGGTACAGGAAGAAGTGCTGGAACTCAAGCCGGTGGAAACACTGAAACGGAAACTGGAGAATACAGGGTCGGTACAGCCGTCACGGTCAGCACAGCTGGAAATGACAGTGGAACGAACATCCGTCAAAACCGAAGTGCAGGAAGAAGAAATCATGAATCACAATATGCCCGTCCAATCCGGCGAATATCATAAAACTGCGGAGGGTACATCTCCGGCTGTATCTGTATATCAGACTTACGAGGCGTGGTATAACGCCTTTAATGTTCCACTGCTGGGTGAGCATAAAAAGGTGGATACTGAAGTTGCCAGCGAAGAAAAGCGGATTGTTCATTTCGACGAAGAAGACACTGAAACAATTGATGCAGAAGAATTTACACCTGCAAGAAACATACAGAATATTCCGCAGAGCACCGGGATTGCACAAATTCTGGCGGAGAAAAGTGTTTCAGAAAACAAGGATGTGATCTCGGAAACACTGGCCCGTTTGTTTGTGCGTCAGGGGTATCGTGAAAAAGCAATTATCATGTATGAAAGGTTAATTTTGACTTTTCCCGAAAAAAGTGCTTACTTTGCGGCCGAAATTGACAAACTAAAAAAGTAAATTCACGATGTTATCTACCATAACCGTTCTCATCGCCATCGTGAGCGTTCTGCTCGTACTGGTTGTTCTGATGCAAAACTCCAAAGGTGGAGGTCTTGATCCGAACTTTGGCGGCCAGGCTCAGCAACTTTTTGGCGCAGCGCGTTCTACCGATTTTATTGAAAAAGCTACCTGGGTACTGGCGGGTCTGCTCATGCTGCTTTGTGTGGCCGCGGTCCTGTCTGTTGGTGGAGGTGCAGCTACCCCTACCGACATTCCGCTTCAGTCTCAGTAATTCACTGCAGTCCTCTTTTTCGGATAACATGAGTCATCCCGTGAATCATTCGCGGGATGGCTCATGTTTTTTGTGCCTGTTACCGCTGAATCATCAGCTTTTGCGCGAGCATACCGGATCCGGATAACACCTGAATACAGTAAGCACCCTTTTCCAGTTTACCGAGGCTGATGGTTTCACTGAATATTCCGGCATTGACCTGTCCGAAGCTGCCTTCCTGGGCCATACGCCCTCCCATATCAATAATCCTGTAGCGCATTTCGGTATTCTCTTTCACATTTATTTTCAGGGCCACCATATCTGCTGCCGGATTGGGCCATACGATGATACCCTCATGTAAATCGGGTTCCGTTGCGGAGACTGCTACCTGAGCAAGCGGAATGGTAATACCTGAACCGAAAGCGGCCCACAGGGCAAAGGCAGGCGAAACGCCGCTATAGTAGCCGGAAGCGAATACAGTTACTGCTTCGCCCGGATGCTGAGACCACTCGGCGATATAGGCTCCGAGAATACTGTTATTGTTATTGAACGGCGTCAGGTAGTATTTGTAATCAGCTGCAATTGCGCTCTGATATCCGGAAAACTCGCCATATTGAATATTATCAAACAGGACTGCTCCTCCCGGCAGTCGTATATCAACTTCAGGTGCGTCGGTAGAGCCGTGGAAGAACTGGGCATCCACACTGCCGGGAACAGCAGATGATTCGCGTGCGCCTGATTTCAGAAATAGCCTGAAAGCCTTGGGGCCGGGAGCACCCACAATACCCGAGGCAACGATTACATACGTTTCACCGGTATTAAAATTTACAGGAAAACTCGTGAAGGCACTGGCCGCAGAGCTGCTGGTATCTGCTGCAATTTTGATTGTCAGATCGCGGTTGGCGGGAATATCAGCAAATGGCGTTGCCGTACGGAATGAAAAACCGTCGAGCAGGCGGGAGTTACCCACATAAACGTCGAGAACCGGGGCCGGAGAGTTATGTACAAGCTGAAACCTTGCATTGGGCGTTCTGTTAAACTCCGTCACCGTGCCATCGGGGAAGGCTGCCAGCAAAGCCAGTCCGGGTGATTGTGAAAGAAACCCGGAAACAAAAACCGTAGCGGCCTTGCCAGACAGGCTACTCAGGTCGGCACGGAAGGAGGCAAGTGTCTGATTGGCGCCTGCGGGTTGAAATGCGAGATCATATTTGGTTGTCGGCAAATTCAGATAATCGGTGAATACTCCAAATGAAAGATCGGAAATGATATTATCTGTTTCAAAGACAGCATCAACATCTACTGCCGGGGCGTCTGGGGAGCCGTGAAAGAGCATCATATCCAGTCCGCTTACGCTGCCTGTTTCGCGGGCGTCAGATTTGACAAAAAGATTGAGTGCCGACGATCCGGCAGCACCAGCAATTCCGGCAGCCATCAGGACATAGCGCTTGCCGGCCTGAAGGTTGAGCGGGAAACTGGCTACGGAGGAAGATGCTCCGACGCTTTCAGGGCCTGCAATACCCAATCTGAGATTTCTGTCGGCGGGTATATCCAAAAAGGCTGTTGCCTTCCGGAAGGCAAAATTGTCAGCCAGGCGCAAACTGTCTATATAGATATCAACCGGCGTTTCGGGAGCGTTATGAATAACCTGTACGCGTGCCATCGGGGTAATCAGCAACTTGACCACAGATCCGTCGGCAAATGCAACAAAAACACCCAGTGACGGTGATGCCAGATAATATCCGGAAGCAAAAACCGTAATTGCGCCGCCGGCCATACTGGTCAGATCAGCCCGCAGCGTTACACCAGTATTGTTGGTGCCAGCCGATTGCACAGCAAGGTCGTAAAGCGAGGGCGCAAGCGTCACATAATCGGTATATCTGCCGAAAGAAAGATTGGATACCAGATTGTTTGCTACCCATAAGGCATCAACATCAACAGCAGGGAAATCGGGGGAGCCGTGAAAGACTGTCACGTCCACCCCGTTCGCAGGGCCAGTTTCGTGCGCGTTATCCTTGATATACAAATTTACAGCTGTAGGTCCGGTAGCTCCAATCACACCGGCAATCATAATAATATAGGTTTTACCGGAATCAAATACTATCGGGAATGTAGCAACGGCATCAGACGAGGATGTGCTGGTTTTGGGGGCAATACCTATGTTGACAGTATCCCCTGCAGGCATATCCATGTAGGGAGTTGCTGTACGGAATGCGAAATTATTGAAAAACAGTGTGGTTCCTCTGTAAACATCTACTGATGTGGGCCCCGGAGAATTCTGGATAAACTGTACGCGGGCGGTTTGGGCGGTGGACGAGGCGACCGTGAGTACTGACAGAAGTAAAAGAATAAAAGTTCTCATTGAAATGGTTGTTTAAACTGGCTGAACAGCTATCAGAAGTTAAAGACTAAAAAAACAAAGGTAAGTTGCAATGGCTGTTTGGGCAAAACAAGTGACTCGTTAACAGGGAATCAATACTTCAGATTTCGATATTCCAATTCCCTGTCCGTCACCCCATAACCGCGTTACCCTGTACCCCATAGCCATCAGGTTAAGCGATCGCTATCAAATAATATGCTGAAAATCAGCAAATAATAAACAGGAAGCATCATCTTTGAGGTGACGAAACCAATTAAGAGATGACACTTCCCGTACCGAAGGACAAAATTAGTGATATCGCGTCAAAATACCAGAGCCTAATTTCAACTGAATTGCTCCGGTGTCATGCTGACAAACATCACATCAAAAACCAGACAGGATACCGGTGTAAAATCATGAAGAGACGAAATCTGACGAAGTTGTCCATCACCAGGCGTGTGCATCAGGAGAGCAGGATGTGATGTTTGTCAGCATAATGGATGTGATGTTGGTGTCAGTCATTCCGCCCGATTAATCGGGCGGTTACAGGATGACAGATGAGACTGTTGAGAAAAGCTGCTGCGCATACGGGCGCCAGCCAGCGAAGCCAGCTACAGTAATATGTATGACGCCATCTGTCATCCTGTACCCCCCTGATTCATCAGGGGGCCTGATATACATGCTGACAGACGTGAGGTACGTTCCTCTGATGAATCATTAATTTGTATCTGCATTCTTTCCTGAATTATCGAAAACCCTGAATACCGATCCTGACTGAAAATGTGTACCCTTTCCAATTTTTGTATTCAAAAGAGCAACTTAATGCACTATCGAAGGCCTTGCAGCTTCTACCACCTCATCAGCCGTTCCATAGCCGCACCCACTTTCTCGATGGATGGTATCATGGTTTGCTCCAGGATGGAATTGAGCGGTACTGCCGGCATATCTTCCGCACCAATGGTTATGACCGGCGCATCGAGCCACTCGAAGCAGTTTTCCTGTATCCGGGCTGCCAGTGTCTGGGCAAATGAGCCGTTCAGTTGTTCCTCTGTGATGACCAGCACTTTGCCATGCCTGCGCGCAGCGGCGTACATGGCTGCTTCATCAAGCGGACTCAGTGTCCGCAAGTCCACAATCTCCACCCGACCCGGGTAGTTCTCCTGAGCAGCGTTCAGCGCCCAGTGTACCCCCATGCCGTAGGTAATCACCGCGATGGATTCTCCCTTTTGCACCGCTTCCCCGGCAGCCTCCAGCACAATACGGGCCTTGCCGAAGGGTACCACATAATTGGAATCCGGTTCAACACAACGGGCAGCTTCGGTTCCCCGCACTTTGCTCCAGTACAAACCCTTGTGCTCGAAAATGACTACAGGATTCGGATCGTACCAGGCTGCCTTGAGTAATCCCTTCAGATCGGCTCCGTTGCTCGGATAGGCTATTTTTACCCCGCCAATCCTGGCCACTACCGACTCCACACTGGAACTGTGGTACGGAC
>JBDLWO010000033.1:0-3037 GCA_039804245.1 Bacteroidota bacterium | reverse complement strand
TCGGGCTGAAAAACCAGCATGGATTTGGTGTCGTTCATATTCATATTCCGAGTTGTTCAAGGAGATCGCTGTATTTGTCGGCGTTATCGGGGAAAACAGTCAGGACCGTACCTGATTCAAGTGATTCGGCCACCCTGATGGCTCCGAGCAGATTGGCAGCCGAACTGGGGCTGAGGCGCAGCCCTTCTGTTCGGAGTGCTTTTTTCATCATGTCGTACACTTCGGAAGTATCCAGCTCCAGAAAGCTGTCGGCGAGATGCTCATCGTAAACAGGCGGTACAATGGCCGTTTCCAGGTGTTTCCAGCCCTCCATACCGTGCAGGGCCGAGTCGGGTTGCAGTCCGATGAGCTGAATCCGGCGGTCGTACTCCTTCAGTCTTCGTCCGGTGCCAGTGAAAGTACCGGTGGTACCCAGTCCGGCAACGAAGTGGGTGATTTGAGGAAAAGACTGAATAATTTCGAGTGCAGTGTGGTGGTAATGAGCCCTCCAGTTACCATCGTTGCTGTATTGGTCAGCGTAGAAATACAGATCAGGGTGGTTTTTTGCCAGTTCACGTGCAACAGCCTGAGCGCCATCAGTCCCTTCAAATTTTGAGGTAAAGATGATATCGGCTCCGAGAGCTGTGAGCAGATGTTTTCGCTCTGCAGAGGCATTTTCGGGAAGGCAAAGCGTCAGCCGGATACCCAGTTCGCGGCAAATCGTTGCGTAGGCGATGCCAGTATTCCCGCTGGTGGCGTCGAGCAGCGTTCTGCTCCTGTTCAGCGCCCCGGACTGAACAGCTGCATATATAATATTGTATGCAGCCCGGGCTTTCACACTGCCCGACAGTTGTTCCCACTCCATTTTGGCATGGATAGTAACCCGGGGGTGTGTAAAGATTTTCCGGGCATTGTAAACGGATGTTCTGCCGATTTTCAGTCCGATCTCCTGAAGCGAGAGCAGCAGATCGAACTCAGGAGAGGTCTGGTGAGTAGTACCCATGATTTTGTGTTTATTAGTTTGCAGGAGTTGAGCAGATACGAAAAAAGCCCTTCGGTGACACACCGAAGGGCTTTCTGAAAATATTCATGCAATTACACTATTCCTTATTGCACAAATACGTCAGAACGGCCTCCGGTAACGGGGCAGCACAGCAACAACAATTTGTACAACAATTGAAGGAGTGAATCATTTTTTTGTTTGTGTAAGTAATCAATTGAACCAAAAACCTTGCCAAAAGTTCAGTAACAGTCGAGCAAATATGGGACAGTCTCCCCGCTCATTGTCGGACTTTTGCTTCAGTGCGGCAATCTGGCCCTGAAAAATCCATAAAGCCAGGTACCGGCCACTGCGCTGAGCAGGGTAACGGTTACAGCGGGAAATCCAGCTCCGATCTGGGCGAAAAGGGGGCCGGGACAAGCGCCGGTGAGGGCCCAGCCCAGTCCGAAAAGCAATCCTCCGTAAACATGCCCTCTGTTAAAAGTCTTGTGCGGAAATACCACCTTTTCTCCGGATACAGTCCTGATATTGAAAAATTTGATGAGAGAAACTGAAAGGGCGGCAGTCACTACAGCAGTGCCAATTACACCGTACATGTGGAATGAGTCGAGGCGGAACATTTCCTGAATTCTGAACCAGGAAACAATTTCCGCTTTTACAAAGACAATACCGAAGAAGATACCAAGCAGCCCGTATTTAAGGTTTCCGGCGAACGATTCGGGCTGTTGCTGATTGTTGGGAGCTTCACAGGCATCTGCCCGGAAACGGGAATCTGTTATTTTTTCCTCTGCCATATTTATACTACTTTAAAAATGAGCGGAAGAAGTACCCAGGTACCAATAAAACCGCCGATCATGAAGCAGAGCGTAGCAATCAGCGATGGCCACTGCATATTGGCAAGTCCGCTGATGGCATGGCCACTCGTGCATCCGCCGGCATAACGAGTACCGAAGCCGACCAGCAAGCCGCCAAACACAAGGAAAACGAAGCCTTTCAAGGAAAGCAAACTTTGGGAGCCGAACAGATCATCTGGCATCAACCCGGTGAAATCGCGTACACCCATCTGTTCAAGTGCTGTTTTGGTAGCTTCGCCAATCAACAGTGGCTCCCGGCTTGCCAATGCCGTTGAGGCAATAACACCACCGATCAGAATTCCGCCAACAAAAAACAGGTTCCATGCCTCCCGTTTCCAGTCGTACCTGAAGAATGGGATTCCTGCAGGAAAGCAGGCAGCGCAGATGTGCCGAAGGCTGGAGGAAATACCAAAAACCTTGTTACCGAGCAAGAGGAGTGCCGGAACCGTGAGACCTATCAGCACTCCGGCAATGTACCACGGCCAGGGTTGAGACAAGAGTTGAATCATAACAGAATATTTTGTCAAACAGAAAGCCTCCCGGTACAACCGAAAGGCCTTCTGCGGCAAAGGTACAGCTTGCCGGCAAATAGTCTATATATTTAGTGGGGTATTTTTATGCTCCCAGATAAGTTTTCAGCAATTTGCTGCGGCTTGTAGCGCGCAACTTGTTGATTGCCTTGTCTTTGATTTGTCGTACGCGCTCGCGGGTGAGGCCGAATTTATCGCCAATATCTTCGAGGGAGAGTGGATGTTCTACTCCAATACCGAAGTACAGCTTGATTACATCAGCCTGGCGATCAGTGAGTGTACCCAGAGACCGTTCTATTTCCCGGCGGAGCGAGTCGGCGTATTCGAGGTGGGAGTCGGTACCCGGCATCGTGGTATTTTCCAGAACATCGAGCAGCGAGTTATCTTCACCTTCCACGAAAGGTGCGTCCATGGAAACGTGGCGGGCGGCAACGCCAAGCGTTGTTTCCACTTCGTCGGTAGAAATTTCGAGGATATCGGCGAGTTCTTCCGGACTTGGTTCGCGTTCGTAGGCTTGTTCGAGTTCGGAGAACGCCTTGTTTATTTTGTTCAGTGAGCCTACTTTATTGAGCGGAAGGCGCACGATACGGCTTTGTTCGGCGAGAGCCTGCAGGATACTCTGGCGAATCCACCACACGGCGTAGGAGATGAACTTGAAGCCGCGTGTTTCGTCG
>JBDLWO010000032.1:0-2788 GCA_039804245.1 Bacteroidota bacterium | reverse complement strand
TTGTAGTGCGCCTGCCCGAAAATCCAGTTCCAGACTTCATTGCTGTATTCCAGATAAATAACCAGATCCGGATTGAGTTTGTCGCGGAAAAGTTGAGCCATCTGCGCCACATAAGCACTGTCGGCCTGATGCGGCACACACAGCCAAACTGATTTGCCGGTCTGGTTCGCAAGTTGAATCATGACCTCGTAAGGTATTCCACCCTCCACAGCATAGGTCAGGCGCGATGTGCGCGTACGATCAGCCCATTGCACAACCGGGTTGCTGTTGGCAGCGCCCCAATCCATATATCGCAGCACCCTGAAGGGGGCTATTTTCTGCAGAAAGCCTGAGTAAAACGGCTGTGCTTCAATATTGGCATTTTCATCCTCTGTTCGCAGCAGACGAAAGTTTCTGACGTGATTGCCGGCAGAAGATTCCTCCATATTTATCCAGATGTTTCCATCATTCAGTACAGAAAACAAAATCCGGCCCGGCGAAGAGGAAATCGTGTTCACACTGCCGGAAACATTCAGCGACCCACTGCCATCGTACAGAAAAACGTACGTGTTACCAGCCTGCAGGTTTCCGCCACCGGAAGAAATAACGAACCTGACCTTGTTTTCCACGCCATTGTAGAACTGTGGAATTTGAAGGGGGTAGCCATTGGTATCCGTCTGAATACCCTCGAGATGGCCGTTATCCCAGCACCAGCAGGCATCGTTGTAAACCACAGGCTCCGGACGGACATGCTTCATCAGATTTTTCAATGGCCGCTCGGGCGACCAGTCGGCCAGTCCCGACAAATTGGTTCCGATAAGCATGTGGCACACATCCCGTTGCCAGCCCGGACAGGAAGTGCTGTCAACCGGAATAACCAGCGGAAATTCATCGCGGCAGCCGTTATTCCCCTGTGCGGTGAACCGATAATTACCCGTAGAGAGGTTGTAAAAAGTGAACTGATCGGGAATAAGCTGTTGCCCCGCACTGTTTTCAAGCGTAAAAGAGGATGCCGCATTATTTATCCGCAGCACCCCGCCGGTACCGTCACAGGAAGCCTGTTTCAATAAGGTAAAAGAGGTCTGGCAGGGAAAAGTACCATCGGATTCACGCACTGTGATACGTCTCGTTGCGGTACTCTCCAGCCCGCCAGTGTCGCGCACCGTCATACGCACCGTCAGCTGGCCGACAACCTGAAAAGTATGGTTCACAATCAGACCGCTGGCATCGGGTGAGCCGTCACCAAAACTCCAGTTAAAGGAGAGTGGCCCGCCATCGGTATCGTAACTGCCCAGGCCGTCGAGCTGAACTGAAAAGGGAGCCACTCCATCGTCGTCGGAAACACCGATAACGGCTACCGGGGCCAGGTCAACGGTAACCGAGGAATCGGGCGCTGCGCACGCGTATGTACGCGCGAGTCTGAATTCATCAAGACAGCCATTGTCGGGGTCACTGCCCATATAGGCAACAGCACTCCGGAAATGAAGTAAACCAGCAGTGGCAGTCAGGTTTGGCAGCGGCTGATTATTACCCAACTGAACCGGATTGACGAAAAAATCAATAATTGTGTTATTATTGTTAAATATAATTTTTACAACCAGAAAAGCTGTCTGACCAGTAATCACGGGTATGGAAGATGTGAAATACTGGTCGCCAGCCCTGAGCGTCCAGCGTTTTTCGCCGTTCACCTCCGAGCTGGCGCCAAAATACCCGATTTCCAGTTTGCCGGCGGTACAGTTATCGCACCAGGGAATATTGCTGTCGTGCAGGCCGGTGAAGACTGATGTGTTGTTATTCTTGTTTTTCCGCAGCAGGGCACTCATCCACAGAACCGTGCCCTTACTATCGCCGATGAAATTTCCATTGTTGCCGATATAGTCGGAAAAAACGCCATCCGGAGAATTGTCCAGCAGACGGCCGGCAGTAAGCCAGGCTTTGCCACCACTGACAGAGACGCCGGTGCCCTGCAGTCCGGGCCATAACAGCGAGCCTCCCGCCACCGTCTGATAACCCGGAACTGATTGATCAGCTGCCTGCACCTCCCAGGGATCTGCCCATCCGCTTCCGCCTGAAAGACCGTGCAGTGGCAGGCTGGAGCCGTAATCAAATCCGTCGTAGGCAAGATATTGACACGGTTGGGACTGCAATGCCTGCGCCAGCAATAACATAAGAGCAACCGTATGCGTAAGTTTGTGCTTCATTTTGATTTTTCTGACAAAAATAAATGATGAAGGCAACATTGACAATACTACTGACGCTTGCGTGCTCAATATTGGTAAAAAGTCAGCCAAACAGCGGAGATTACCGCACAGAATTTGAGAGCTGGCACAGGGAGCGCATGGAAAGCCTGAAGTCAGCCACAGGCTGGCTGAACCTTGCCGGAATATTCTGGCTGAAGGAAGGTGAAAATACCTTTGGAGCCTCGGAGGCCAACAATATTGTTTTTCCGGCCGGGAAGTGCGCCGCTCAACTCGGCAGCTTCATCCTGGAAAATGGGAACGTCAGTCTGCAACCGGCTACCGGACAGGAAATCCTGATCGGCGGGACAGTGGTGAAAGAAAGAACAAGCGTATTTCCGGCAGATCAACAGACAGTCATGGAACACGGCCCGCTCCGATGGTTTATTATCAGGCGGGGCGATCGCTTTGCTGTGCGCCTGCGCGACCTGGAGCATCCGGCACTGGCTGCATTCAAAGGCGTGGAAACATATCCGCCCGACACCGGCTGGGTAGTGAGCGCCAGACTGGAATCCACCACCGGAAAAAAAATACCCATTACCAATATACTGGGTCAGGTGAACATGATGGAC